>JBCAZO010000007.1:0-18324 GCA_038532975.1 Pseudomonadota bacterium | reverse complement strand
AGACCAGCCATGCGGCGGCGGATGTAATCTTTCGCACGCTCTTTTCGGTTCCCATTGAGGATGACCTGGCCGCTCAGGTTTTCGAGGCCTTCCGCGCGCATCAGCGCACGCAGCCGGTGGTCAATCTGGCCGCTTTGCTGCCTCTGCCCAAATGGGTGCCGCGTCCGCACCGGCGAGAGACGCGCAACACCGCGCGGCACATCCGGACGCTGATCACCCGGATGACCGAACGGCGCATGGCCGAGGTCAAGGCCGGGACAGCTCCGGATGATCTCGCGACCAAGATCATGACAACGGCGGATCCCGAGACGGGACAGCGGTTTGACACCGGCGAAATGGTCGATCAGGTGGCGATCTTCTTTCTCGCAGGCCACGAAACCAGCGCGTCGGCGCTGGCCTGGGCTTTGTACCTGCTTGCGATGTTCCCTGACTGGCAGGATCGTGTGGCTGCGGAGGCAAGGGATGGCGAAATCAGGTTTTCCGACATCTCGCGGCTCAAAGTAACGCGGGATGTCTTTCGCGAGACCCTGCGGCTCTATCCACCGGTACCAATGATGGTGCGCGAGGCCGCGAAGGCGGAGCGGTTCCGCGACCGCGAGGTGGCCAGGGGCAGCCAGATCGTTCTGAGCCCCTGGCACCTGCACAGGCATGAACGGCTTTGGGAGCGGCCCGATGAGTTCGACCCCGCGCGGTTCGAGACTGAGAACGGGCAGGCGTGTTTGCGCGAGGCCTATATGCCGTTCTCAGCCGGGCAGCGGGTCTGCACGGGCGCGGGGTTTGCGATGATCGAAGGCGTGCTTTTGCTGGCGCTCCTGGTGCGCGCCTACCGGTTTGACCTTGTGCCAGAGCGGCCTGCCATGCCGGTAGCGCATCTGACGGTGCGGGGCAGGGACGGAATTTGGCTGAAGGTTACGCCGCGAAATTGACGGGGAAATCCTTTCAGAAAGGATTTCCCAAAAGCTTTCTAAAAGCTTTTGGGGTCAGCAGAGAACTTGAACACGGTCGTTGTTGCAGAAAATGACGATCTGCCCGGAGTTTTCGACCGCATGGTAGCCGCGCCGCGTCACTTCGCTTAGAAATCTCGCACGCCCAACAATCCGCTCCACGTCCCGCGTGCTGCGCCGGACAACGCCGCCCTCGCGCGCAGCCTTGGCCTCAAAGATCTTCTGCATCCAGATATCAGCCGGCAGCACGAGTTGTAGATGGGACATGCGTTTAAAATGCGTGGGGCAGGTTAAAGTGCAGTTAACCGCGATAGTGGCGCAGCACAAACACTCGGATGGCCGAGGCAAGCCCCATGTCCACCCCGCGCGCCTCGTCGATCTCTGCGGCCAATGCGTTGATGGGCTGGCCGCGCTCAGTCGCGATTTCACGGAACGCCTGCCAAAAGTCTTCTTCCAGTGATACCGAGGTGCGATGGCCGCGCAAGCTGAGCGAGTGTTTGACCGGCCGTCCGCTCATTCGTCGCGCCGGTGCTGATCAAGCGCCTCTTTCGCTTTTCGCGCACGCGCCGCGTCCAGCTCCTTACCCGCTTTCGACCGCCCGAACCTGACCGCGTTTTCATCGGCCTGCACGCGTTTGTCCTTGCGCGCCTTGGCCTTGCGATACTGGTTCAGGTTGACGGGTTTGCTCATGCGTCTTTCGGGCCGATCATATCCTCGGGGCGCACCACCCGGTCAAAGGTTTCCTCATCGACAAAGCCAAGGGCAATCGCCTCTTCCTTCAGGGTCGTGCCGTTCTTATGCGCGGTCTTGGCGACCTTGGTGGCGTTGTCATAGCCAATCGTGGGCGCCAGCGCCGTGACCAGCATCAGGCTTTCTTTCATCAGCTTGTCGATGCGCGGTTCATTGGCCTCGATGCCCAGAAGCATCCGCTCGGTAAAGCTGTCGGCGGCATCCCCCAAAAGCTGGATCGACTGCAGCAGGTTGTAGGACATCATCGGGTTGTAGACGTTGAGCTCGAAATGCCCCTGAGAGCCGGCGAATTTGATCGCCGCGTCATTGCCCATCACGTGGGCTGCTACCTGCGTGAGCGCCTCGGCCTGCGTCGGATTTACCTTGCCCGGCATGATCGAGCTGCCAGGCTCATTTTCCGGCAGGATCAATTCGCCCAGACCCGAGCGCGGCCCGGAGCCAAGGAACCGAATGTCATTGGCGATCTTGTAGCAGCTACCGGCCACCGTGGCCAAAGCGCCCGACATGAACACCATTGCGTCATGCGCCGCCAGCGCCTCGAACTTGTTGGGCGCTGTGACGAAAGGAAGCCCGGTGATTTCAGCCATGTTCGCCGCCACCGTCTCGCCCCAGCCATGCGTCGTGTTCAGCCCCGTGCCCACAGCCGTGCCGCCCTGCGCCAGCTCGTAAATTCCCGGCAAGCAGGCCTCGACACGCGCTATGCCTTGACGGATCTGATGCGCGTATCCGGAAAATTCCTGGCCCAGCGTCAGAGGCGTGGCGTCCTGCGTATGGGTCCGGCCGATCTTGATGATGTCCTTGAATTCGTCGGATTTCTGCTCCAGCCCCGCCAAAAGCTTCTTCAGCCCCGGCAACAGCACATCGCGCACGCTCATCGCCGTGGCGATATGCATGGCAGTGGGAAACGTGTCGTTCGAGGACTGGCCCATATTACAGTGATCATTGGGGTGCACCGGGTCCTTGGAGCCTATGACGCCGCCGAGGATTTCAATCGCGCGATTGGCGATGACCTCATTGGCGTTCATGTTCGACTGCGTGCCGGATCCTGTCTGCCACACGACCAGCGGGAAATGGTCATCGAGCTTGCCCTCGACAACTTCGCCTGCGGCCTGAATGATCGCATCCCCCAGCCTGGCATCCAGTTCCCCAGACGCTTTGTTGGCCATCGCGCAGGCCTGCTTGATCACGCCAAGCGCACGGACAATGGCGACTGGCTGTGTCTCCCATCCGATAGGAAAATTCATCAAGGACCGTTGCGTCTGCGCACCCCAGTATTTCTCGCTGGGAACCTCCAAAGGGCCGAAACTGTCGGATTCGGTGCGCGTCTTTGACATGATGATGATCTCCGTCGAAATTGTCTTGCCCTGTCTTACCGGAACGGCGCGGAAGTTCAATCGCCTGCAGCTTTCGCAGCCAGAGACTGTTCGCTATTTGCGGAAACTGTCGAGGCTGACCACATCCGCCTCGGCGGCCTTTTCGGAAACCGGTGTCACGGTCTTGGGATCACTCTCCTCAGAAGGAGGCGTCGGATCATCTTCATCCTCTTCGTCTTCCTGAGACTCAAACCGCAGGCCAAACTCCACAGATGGATCAACGAAGGTTTGAATGGCATCGTAGGGGATATAAAGGTTTTCCGGCTGATCCCCAAAGTTCAGCGTCACAGCAAAGCCTTCATCCGTGACCGTCAGATTGTCGAACCAGTGCTGCATGACCACGGTCATTTCGCTGGGGTATCTTTCTTTCAGCCAATCCGCGATGTCCGTGTCGGGATGCGTGGTTTCAAACGTGATGAAGAAATGGTGCGCACCGGGCAGACCATTGTCACGCACGTCACAAAGCACATCCTGGATCAGGTTGCGCATCGCGCGGTGCATCAGTTTTCCGTAATCGATGGAGCGCGTCATTTACCACCCTCGGGCCGTACTGCGACTCAGCATAAGGAATTTGCGACAAAACAAAAGGGCTCAGAGACCGAAGATTGGCCGAGATATGCCTGCGGCCATAGCCATTGCGATGAGTGTGGGCACCATAGGCCAGCGCAGCTTGAGAAAGATCAGGGCAGCGACGGCAATGAGGGCGGCGTTGAAGCCCGAAAAGCTGGCAAATTCGGGCAGGGGGCCGAACCGGGTTTGCGGGACGTTGGCGAAAAGCACATGCAGCGTGAACCAGACGGCCAGATTGAGGATGACGCCCGCCACGCTGGCGGAAATGGCGTCAAACGCGCCTTTGAGACGGGGGCGGGAAAGCAGCGCCTCGACATATGGCGCGGCAACGAGATCCACAAGAAACAGGGTACGAACGTGACCCATAACGTTATGACTGCCGCTGCGAGCGCCAATCCCGGTCCCCCTTGCTGAAAGCCAGTGAGAAAGGCGGTGAACTGGGTCACCAGGATCAACGGTCCGGGGGTGGTTTCTGCCAGGCCCAGGCTGTCAATCATCTGATCGGTGGTGAGCCAGCCATAGGATTGCACGATCTCTTGGGTCATATAGGCGAGCACGGCATAGGCGCCCCCAAAGGTGACTACTGCCAGTTTTGAGAAAAACATCGCCATGTCAAAGAGCAGATCGGCTTCGATCAGCCAAAGAAGGCCGATAGGGGCCGCCCAAAGCGCAGCCCAGATCGCAACAGTGCTCAGAGTTGCCGGGCGTTGCGCTGCAGGCGTTTGTGACAGCGTGTCCGTGGTCGGTTTGGACAATATCCAGCCTATGAGTGCGGCACAGACGATGATGATTGGGAATGGCACGGAAAGAAAGAAGATCGCGATAAAGGCCGCAAGGGCCAAGGCGCGTGAAAGCCCAGAGGTGAGCGCGCGGCGCGCCAGTTTGAACATGGCTTGAAAAACAATGACGACCACAGCCGCCTTGATGCCCAGAAACGCGGTTTGGACCAATGGCAATTGCCCAAAATACGCATAGCCAAAGCCAAGCGTCAGAATAACAAACGCGCCGGGCAGCACGAAAAGAAGCCCGGCCAGCAAACCACCCGGCACCCCACGCAACCGCCAACCAGCATATGTGGCCAGTTGCATTGCCTCGGGACCGGGCAACAACATGCAGAAGGACAAGGCGCGCAGGAACTGCGCCTCGGTCAGCCATTTGTGGCGGTCGACCAACTCGGTTTGCATCAGCGAAATTTGCGCCGCCGGTCCGCCAAAGGACAACACACCGATGCGCCCGAAAACGCGGATGAGCTCTGAAGTGGATACCTGCATCATGCGCCCCGGCTGCTTGGCCAATCATGGGTTTCCTCATACCCATCCCGCGCCCAGCGGTACAGGGCGTCATAAAGCGTCATGCCCGCCTCAAGCTGGGCATGATCGTCTCGGAATTGGCGCGACAGACCAACAGACAAGGCCAGAAGGCCAGCGGCGGCGGGATGGTCAGCGTTCCGGTTTGTGTCGGCGGCGCGAATGACATCTGCCATGCGAGACAAGGCCAGGGAGGTCAGCTTGAATTCCTTCAGCATGGTGTCGAAGGTGCATGTGTCACCACGATGCGACCAGAACACGCCCTCAACATCGAATGGCACCGCGTTGAACTTCTCGGCCACAGCCTCGACATCGCTGGGCGAGACAAAGAGAAACCGCGCTGAGCGGTCGACGAACCGCCGGATGAGCCAGGGACAGGCAATCCGGTCAATTTTCGGCCGGTGCCGCGTGACCCAGAGCGTCTGGCCATTGACGGGCTGGGGCAGGGCGCTTGCAGGGATGCGCAGAGTGTCCTTGGCCTCGCGCCAGCCAAACATGCCGCCTTGTAGATACTCAGCTTGAATGCCTTCACTGCTCAGCCAGGCCGCAACGCCCTGGCTTAGCTTGAGGCCCTTTTGACACACGATGATCGCGCGCTGTGTGGTCAGCGTTTCGATCAGCCCTGGAATATCTGTATGCGGATGCCGCCGGGAGCCGGGGATAAGATACGGATCACCGGTAAAATCCTCGTCGATGCAGACATCAATAATGTCCGGGCAATCGGGCGTGCCAATAAGACGGTTGAGTTGGGAAACGGTAATCGCATTCGGTGCAGGCATGGCAAAAGCATCCTCTGGTGCAAGCGTTTTGCGTAAGCAAACGCGTTTCAGTGGATGCGACTTTGGGCCATAGCCTCACGGGGCAGTCGCAGGTTGGCCCCATGCGGGAACGATGTCTCAAAGACGAAGGAGGGTCAAGCTTTGTAGGGCGGGGTTCACCTCGCCAGGCCACGTCGCGGGCCAAGAGCCGGGGTGAACCCCGGGCTACACGTCATTCGGAGAAAATTAAAAGTGCAGGCTTCTGTTGCCAGGTGCCTGCGAACCCCGCCTAACCTTGCTAGAGGCTAGGGCTTAGATTTCGGCTTTTCGCACTGCTTACGCAGCGAGAGCAACCGGAGCTTTGTTGTCGTTTGCAACTAGCTTAGGTGTACCGATAACGGTGGTAACTCACCGGGACAAAGCTAACCCCTTTAGACGTTCGTCGATCCTGTTTCGGCCCCATGATCCCCAAACGAAGGATGTTTTGGTGGAGCCGCCGGGTACCGCCCCCGGGTCCGATCCGCTTATTACGAGCGCGTTTATGTCCATAGTCCCGAAGGACAGATGGAATATAAGCAATGCCAAAAGCTTTGCAAAGATGCACTGTGGTCAAACGCATAGATGTCGTTTTGGTGGGGTTGAGCGGCCACGGTTTCGAAATTTGGCAAAAGCCTTTGTAAATCAAAGGATTTCGGGCTTTATCGACGGGTGATTTCGGCTATTTATGGCCTTAAATTCGCGAATATTAAGCAATTTGAGCGAGGATTTGCCGGTTTTTGAGAACAATTCAGCAAAACCGTGCAGTCGCAGAGAATCATGCTATCTATCCTTTTAGATACCTAACGATCCGTTAGCGCGCATGATGCAGGTTGGTCCCTTCTAGTCGCATAACAGATCGTGTCGAGAGCGGAATTCGACAACCGGCTCTTGGGTGGGGCAGAGGTCGGCCAGCGAACAGCAGGCCGACCTCTCTACGTTTCAGCCCACAGTTTTCACCAACAGACAAGGAAAAACCGGCGCTGCACTGAGCGAACGCCGTTTTTTTTGTTTTAGAGGCCTGGGTTATTCGGCCGGGTTGGCCTCAGCCACGCCATGCTTTTCACGAAGCCCATCGCGATAAAGCGCCTTGGCCAGAGCCACACACATCAGACCCATCACCATGGTAAAGGGCAGGGCGCCGATGATCATGGCGTTTCGCAGCGCATCCATCGGATTGTTTTCACCCGCCGCCACGATCAGCGTGCCGATCACGGCCGTCAGGATCAGACCCCAGATGATACGGTGCTTGATGCCTGTTTCCTGGCTACCACCAGACATGATGGTGTTCATCACAAGGATGCCGGAGTCAGCTGACGTGACCAGGAAGGTCATGATCAGCACCACGCACATGATCGTCAGGGCTGAGAGAAGACCCGGCTCAAGCATCTGACCAAGCGTCACAAAGAGCTTGGCCGTGTTGGACGCGCCAACAATGGCACCTTCCGCAGCACCGCTCATCTCAAGGTCAATCGCCGTGCCGCCAAGAATGGTCATCCAGGCAAAGCAAACGAGTGCCGGTGCGATGACGCAGCCAATGATAAACTCACGCACGGTGCGGCCTTTGGAAATACGCGCCAGGAAGAGACCCACAAAAGGCGAGAACGCGATCCACCAGGCCCAGTAGAAGGTGGTCCACCCAGCCTGCCAGCCGAATTGACGTCCCTGATTACCCGCTTCATAGACAGCGGCCAGCGTGGCGTCGTCCAGCTCAGCCGCAGCACCTTCAAGACCCGACTTAAAGACGTCAAAGCCAACGGATCCACCCCAAGCGCTCCACGCGTTGGTCGCCCCGGCGAAAAGCTCACCGGCCAGCGGTTGTGCCGCTTCGGGAATGGCCGCAGCAAAGTCTGCTTCGGATTGAGGTCCCCAGGCAGAGAAGCTGAGCGAGAAGAAGTTGATGATGTAGTCAACGAATGCCGAGCCATAGGTCGACATGGCGAAGGCGAATGAGCCGAAGATCACGAAGGTAAGCAACAAGATCACCGAGAGAACCAAGTTGAGGTTCGAGAGGTATTTCACCCCGCGCCCAACCCCTGATACAGCCGAGATGATCGACATGCCCATGATCATCAGCAGCCCCGCAATCAGGCCGACTTTGCCCGGTGCAGGTGCTTCGCCTTCGACAATGTTCATCATCCAATCCATGCCGGTAATCGCATAGACACCGTCGATAAACTGACTTACGCCATAGCCGATCGTGACAGACACGCCGAGGATCGTGGCAACCACGCCCAGAACATCAACGACGTGACCAAGGAAACCGTTCATAGCCGAGCCAAAGAGCGGTGTCAGCGCAGAGCGGATCGTCAGAGGCATGTCGCGAGTATAGGCGTAATAGGCAAGGCTAAGCCCCGTGACCACGTAGATAGCCCAGGCATGGAAACCGTAATGCGCAAACGTGTAGCGATAAGCTGATTGGATTGCCTCTGGCGTATTACCTTGGACCTCACCGGCCACTACGACCGGGTTCGATCCCCAAAGGCTAAGCGGTTCTGCCGTGGCAAACACCATGAGACCCACGCCAAGACCTGCGCCGAACATCATGGAAAACCATGAAAAGTTGGAAAACTCTGGTTTTTCTCCCGGTGGTCCCATCACACGTGCGCCGGTTTTCGGCATGAGGGCGATGGCCAGCAGGAAGAAGATAAAGCACCCTACAATGATAATGTAGAACTGGTTGAACACTTCAAGAAGCTGGCTGTTGAGGCTCCCCAAAGTGCCGTTTGCGTTGGCAGGAAAGACAAGTGCCCAAAGGACCAGGCCAACCATAATTGACTTGGAAATCAGCGCGATAGGCAGGCTGTTATCTTTATAGAAGCCTCCATCCTGCGTTTTGATGTCCACATCCGTGAACGGTGGTTTGATACTCATTTTGATATGTCCCTGTGTTGGTATCAAGGTGATGCACGCCTGCGTGGCATCGTCGTTTGTATTCTGCGCGTCTCGCGGCGCAGTTGCTGCGTGAGCGTGATGTGAATCCTGCGGTGAGGCCTGCTTGATTGCGTCGTGAATCTGGTTAAATCCGACGCGTTTGCCGTATAGTTTCTGCATGCAATTGAATACATTTTACGGCCGTTTTGCACCTTGAGGATCGCATAAGTGCTACGATGATCGCGACTTGACCATGCCTTTTGCTTTGGTGTTCATGGCCACATGACACTCGATATCGAATTCGTCCGGGCGCAGTTCCCGGCTTTTGCAGAACCCAGCCTTCACGGACAGGCATTCTTTGAAAATGCAGGTGGGTCTTACACCTGTGGACCGGTGATTGAGCGATTGGAGCGCTATTATCGACAGCGCAAAGTACAGCCTTACGCCCCTTATGAGGCCAGCCGACTGGCAGGCGAAGAAATGGATGAGGCCCGCGCGCGCCTCTCGGCCATGCTGGGTGTGGCCCCGGATGAGCTCAGCTTTGGGCCGTCCACGACGCAAAACACCTATGTTCTGGCGCAGGCCTTTCGCGAGTGGTTGAGCAAGGGTGACGCGATCATTGTCACCGATCAGGATCACGAAGCCAATTCCGGGCCATGGCGACGATTGGCCGATGCCGGCATCGAGGTGCGCGAATGGAAAATTGATCCCGAAAGTGGCCTGCTGGACCTAGCGGGGCTTGAAAACCTGCTGGATGAAAGTGTTCGCTTGGTCTGTTTTCCGCATTGTTCAAACATCGTGGGCGCGGTGAACCCAATTGTCGAAATCACATCAGCGGCACATGCAGCGGGCGCGTTTGTCTGTGTTGATGGCGTCTCTTACGCACCGCACGGGTTTGTCAATGTGGGCGATATGGGCCCCGACATCTATCTCTTTTCCGCCTACAAAACCTACGGGCCGCATCAGGGCATGATGGTCATTCGCCGCGAGCTTGGCGAGTTGCTACCCAACCAGGGGCATTGGTTCAACGCAGACAGTCTTTACAAACGCTTCACGCCAGCGGGGCCTGATCATGCGCAAGTGGCGGCGAGCGCGGGAATGGCGGATTATTACGACATGTTAGCTGCACATCATGGGATCACAGGCAAACCCACAGAGTGTACGACCGGTGTGCATGAATTGATGCGGACCCATGAAACAGAGCTGTTGCAGCCGCTGCTCGATTACCTGGCGAACAAAAACTCGGTGCGCCTGATTGGTCCGCGCGATGCTGCCGACAAGGCACCTACTGTGGCGGTGGAATTGGCCGGGCCCGGAGAAGAGGCCGCCGCAAAACTGGCGCAGCACGGCATTATGACCGGCGGCGGAGATTTCTACGGATCACGTCCTCTTCAGGCCATGGGAATTGATCTGGACAAGGGCGTGTTACGGCTTAGCTTTGTGCATTACACAACGCGGGCAGAAATCGACAAGCTTTTGACCGCGCTGGACGAAACACTGTAATCCAGAGGGCAAGCTTGGCCGTATTGCCTTCAAGAAACAATGGGGGCACGGCCAGCATGAGTGACACGTCACCCACAATCCTGTGGCTGCGCCGCGATTTGCGTCTAGCCGACCATCCCGCGCTTTTGGCGGCGGTCAAACGTGATGAGCCGGTCATCCCGGTGTTCATCCGCGACCACAGCGTGGATGCCTTGGGGGCCGCGCCAAAATGGCGACTGGGCCTATCTCTGGCGGATCTGGCCAAGCGACTTGAGCATTTGGGCAGCCAGCTCATTTTTCGCAGTGGCGAGGCCATGGCCGTGCTGGAGAAGCTCATCTCTGAGACGGGTGCGAAGGCGGTCCACTGGTCGCGGCTTTACGATCCGGACGCTATTGCCCGCGATACACTGATCAAGGGCGCGCTCAAGCAAAAGGGTGTCGAAGCGGAAAGCTTTGCCGGTCATGTCCTGTTCGAACCATGGACGGTCGAAACCAAGACCGGCGGGTTTTACCGGGTCTATTCGCCCATGTGGCGGGCCGTGCGCGACCGCACCGTGCCTGAGCCGCAAGCCGCGCCGTCCAAAATCCCTGCACCGGAAACCTGGCCGGAAACGGAAGCCCTAGAGGATTGGACACTGGGGGCAGCGATGAGGCGCGGAGCAGCCGTCTGTCTGCCGCATCAACGCATCGGGGAAGAGGCCGCACGCGACCGGCTGGACTGGTTCATAGCCAATTCGATCCCGCCTTATAAAGATGACCGCAACATGCCCGCGCTGGATGCCACATCAGGCATGTCGGAAAACCTCACCTACGGAGAGATTTCACCACGCCAATGCTGGCATGCGGGGCAGCGTGCCTTGGATGAAGGGGGCGGGCGCGGCGCAGAACATTGGCTCAAGGAGCTCGTTTGGCGCGAGTTTGCTTACCATCTCATTTATCACACGCCCGAAATCCTTGCGGGCAACTGGAAATCGGATTGGGATGCATTTCCCTGGAATGAGGATGAGGATCATCCCGAGGTTATCGCCTGGAAACAGGGGCGCACTGGTGAACCCTTTGTCGATGCGGCAATGCGCGAGATGTATGTGACCGGCAAGATGCACAACCGCGCGCGTATGATCGTAGCGAGTTATCTGACCAAACATCTGATGACACATTGGAAAATCGGTATGCGCTGGTTTGAGGACTGTCTTACAGACTGGGATATCGCCGCCAATGCGATGGGCTGGCAATGGACGGCCGGAAGCGGACCCGATGCCGCGCCCTATTTCAGGGTTTTTAATCCCGAAACACAGGCCGAGAAGTTTGATCCCGATGGCATCTATCGCCGTCGCTGGATCGCCGAGGGTCATGAAAACCCCACCGAAACCGCGCTGAGCTACTTCGACGCCATTCCCAAAAGCTGGAACCTGTCACCTTCCGCGTCTTACCCAGAGCGCATCGTCAATCTAAGCGAAGGGCGCAATCGTGCGCTACAAGCATATGAGGCCAGAACGTTTTGAATACTCTGACAAATTCTCTTGCGGGTGATCCCGTTAACGCTTTACTGTCGATCGAGGATGACATGAGTGGGGATGTCATGATCCTGACAGATACATGCGGTCAGCGTGATCTGCCGCGCTATTTCAGCCAAATGTTTGCCGTGGCGCAGCGATTGCAGCATGGACGGCTTGATATCGGGCTGGAAGATGGGCGGGTATTTCGCGTCGAAGGAACAGCGCCAGGGCCCGTGGCGCGTGTCGATATCCACAATGATGATGTCTTCGCGCGGCTGGTGCGCGAGGGTTATCTTGGGTTTTGCGACGCGTATCTGGATGGCTGGTGGAGCACGCCGGATTTGCAGGCCTTCATGGATCTCGTGAATACCGACAACGACGACATGTATAACGGCTACCCCGGTCAGAAACTGGTGGAGCTTTATGAAAAGCTGCGGTTTTGGCTGCAGCGCAATACCAGGAAACAAGCGCGCAAGAACATCAGCTATCACTATGATCTGGGCAATGATTTCTACGCGCTCTGGCTTGATGACACGATGACCTATTCCAGTGCCATCTTTGAAACGGGTCAGGAAAGCCTGGAGAAGGCCCAGATCGCCAAATACGCTTCGATGGTGGATCAGATGGGGGTGAAAGCCGGAGATCATGTGCTTGAAATCGGCTGCGGATGGGGTGGTTTTGCCGAATATGCCGCAAAAGAGCGAGGATTAAAGGTCACTGGCCTCACCATCAGTCAAGAGCAGTTTAACTATGCGCGAGAACGCATTGAAAAGGCGGGTCTTTCAGATCATGTCGAGTTCAAATTGCAGGATTACCGCGACGAGCAGGGGCAATATGATGGGATTGCCAGCATCGAGATGTTCGAAGCGGTGGGTGAGAAATACTGGCCTGTGTACTTTGACGCCGTGCATGCGCGTCTGAAGGCCGGGGCCAATGCCACACTACAGATCATCACGGTGGGCGATGACCGTTTCGAAGCCTATCGTAACGATGTTGATTTCATTCAGAAATACATCTTTCCCGGTGGGATGCTTCCCAGCCCTTCGGCGCTGAAAGAGCAAGCGGAGCGAGCCGGTTTGAAGGTAAAAAAGTCCATCGAATTTGGCGAAAGCTACAGTCAGACACTCCGGCGCTGGCACGAGACTTTCAATGAAAAATGGGATCAGGTGGCGAAATTGGGCTTTGATGCACGATTTCAACGGATGTGGAATTTTTATCTGACCTCTTGTGCGGGTGCGTTCTTAACGGGTAATTGCGATGTGACACAGATCACTATCGCACGGCCGGAGTAAATGCCTCTAACAGATCACATGCCAACCACAGGCAAGGCGGTGGCCGCGATCGGACTTGCGGTCATTGCGTGGTACGCTTCGGAAATGATCCGTCCGCTGATGCCGGAAGGCACGGATTTTGGCTGGTTCAATGAATTTAACGTCTTTCTTGGGCTGGTCGTTGGCTGGGTTGTCATCGGAACACGTCTTAACCGTGGGTATTTGGACGGGATCAGCGCCGGTTTGACTGGCGTAGTAGCCCTGATTTTCTGGGCGCTGTTCTTTCAAAGCCTGAACGAAATGCTCCGGCTTGCACTAGAGAGCCGGTACAGCGGCCCGGTTCAGGGCCTCGTTGCCGTGTTTGAGATTGCCGTGGATTATGGCACGCAAATTCTCCATGGCCCGCTTGCGATCTTGTTGTTTGGTGGCGGCGCGGTGCTTGGGCTTGTCAGCGAATGGATTGCCAAGCGGTGGTCCTGAGGTGATACGCCGGTTATTCCTGGCCGGCGCGCTGGCCCGGTCAGAGGTGCTTTCCAGTATATTTGAAGACAAAGAATGGGCGTTAAGCGCCTTTTCAGTATCTGGATTTGCGTTTTCGGCAGCGGCGTTTGATGTGATGCCGGGGCTGGTACCTGCGGCGGATGCGATAACAGACGGTCAAATCTTAACCTGCACCGCAGAAGAGGCTGAACGGCTCTGCTTTGTTGTACAAAGCTTCAAACTCGAACCGAAGAGTGATGTCGTGCAGGGGGAAGACATAACGCTTTTTCTTGTGGCACCAGATGAGAGCACAACGCAGCTTGACGCGTGGGACTTTAACCAACTGCCAATGCTGTTGCACGCGATAGACGAGATCATGAGCTATTTCGGTCGATATGACATCACTACAGTCGCAGCACGTATGCCCATGATCCTGGCACGTGCACATTCCCGCGTGGCCGCCCAGCAGACTGCGCCATCGGCCATCCGAACCGCGCAACCTGCCAAAACTGTTGAAGTTCAAGCCGAGCGCGCCACACATGAGGGCTATTTCCTCACGCGAAGTTACCGTCTGAGGCACCCGACATTCGATGGCGCGCAAAGCGAAGACGTGGCGCGCGAAGTTTTTGTGGCCACAGATGCCGCCATTGTGCTGCCTTATGACCCGGTGCGTGACCGGCTTCTCTTGGTTGAACAATTCCGGATGGGTCCATTTGGGCGTGGGGATCCGCTTCCATGGGTGCTCGAGCCAGTGGCGGGGCGCGTGGACCCCGGTGAAGCGCCAGAGACCACGGCGCGGCGTGAATGCGTCGAAGAGGCGGGGCTGGAGTTGCACGCTCTCGAACATGTCTCCAGTCACTACTGTTCTCCCGGATGCTCAACGGAAGTCTTCCATTGCTACGTGGGCCTGTGCGATCTGCCGGATATGGCGCAGGGGCAGGGCGGGCTTGAGACCGAACACGAAGACATCCGCACTCATGTCCTGAGCTTTGAGGATGCGCTGAACCTCACTCGAACCGGAGAGGCCAATATCGGCCCCTTGGTGCTTTTGCTTTTGTGGGTGGAACGCGAACGTCCACGCCTGCGTTCTATTGGTTGAGTTAGCCCGACAGAGGCTCTAAATCTGGGCGCAGCACTGACAGGGAGCCTCATCATGCGCATTGCCACGGACCTCGCCGACGCCGTCGGCCACACCCCTTTGATCCGGCTGCGTCAGGCCAGTGAGGCCACGGGTTGCGAGATTTATGGCAAGGCGGAATTCATGAACCCCGGCCAGTCGGTCAAGGACCGCGCGGCCCTGTTCATTATCCGCGATGCGATTGCACGGGGTGATCTCAAACCCGGCGGAACGATTGTCGAAGGGACAGCTGGCAACACCGGTATTGGACTGGCCGTAGTAGGGGCCTCAATGGGGTTCAAGACGGTGATCGTCATACCCGAAACCCAAAGCGAAGAAAAAAAGGACATGCTGCGTCTGGCGGGCGCCGAATTGGTGCAGGTTCCAGCAGCGCCATACGCCAATCAGAACAATTTCGTGCACTACTCGCGACGTTTGGCCGAAAAGCTGGCCGAAAACGCGCCCAATGGCGTGGTCTGGGCCAATCAGTTCGACAATACCGCCAACCGGCAAGCACATATTGAAACCACCGGCCCCGAAATATGGGAGCAAACCGGCGGCAAGGTCGATGGGTTCATCTGCGCCTGCGGCTCCGGCGGCACGCTCACCGGCGTGGCCATGGCGCTGCAATCGAAAGGGGTCAAGATTGGCCTTGCCGATCCAATGGGCGCCAAGCTTTTCTCATGGTTCACCAAGGGTGAGCTAGAGTCAGAGGGCGGCTCAATCGCCGAAGGGATCGGGCAGGTGCGCGTGACGGCTAACCTCGAAGGGCTCAAACCCGATTTCGCCTATCAGATCCCAGATGAAGAGGCGCTTCCGATTGTTTTTGACCTCTTAGAGCATGAGGGCCTGATCATGGGGGCGTCCACGGGCGTGAACATCGCCGGAGCCATCCGTATGGCCAAGGAAATGGGACCGGGCCATACAATCGTGACCATCCTGTGCGACTATGGCACGCGGTATCAGTCCAAGCTTTTCAATCCTGATTTCCTGCGTGAAAAGAACCTGCCCGTGGCCGACTGGATGACGCAGGCGCCTCAAAGCATTCCAGGGGTGTTCGTCGAATGACGGCCTTTTTTACACGGATTTTACTCGTCCTGACGTTGGCGCTTTGTACTGCTCTACCGCCGCTGATCAGTACCGGTACCGCCCAGGCGCAAGAAGCCCCTCAACTTTCCGAAGCTGAACCGAATTATGACGCCTGGTTACGCACTGCAGATCGTGCTGATGAAGCGATTGAAGCTGCGCGCGCGTCAACCACTGCGCTGGAGTCGTTGCGTGAGGATCTGGTCGGCTGGCGACAAGAATTTCTCGATGCGCAAAGCATCAATGCCAATGCGCTTGCTACCGTGCGCCGCCAGATCAATGATCTTGGACCTGTTCCCGAAGATGGCGCAGAGCCCGAAGATGTCGCGGCCAACCGGCAATTGCTGCAAGAGCGGCTCGACCGGCTGAATGCACCGGTTCTGCGAGCCGAACTGGCCCATAGCCGCGCCGACGGGCTTATCCAGGGCATTGATAAGATCATTCGTGACAGGCAGGCCGAGGAACTGCTGGAATTCGGGCCGTCTCCACTCAACCCGGCGCACTGGCCCGAGGCGCTTGCGGCGCTGCCCACCACGGTGACACATATCTCCAGCGAGTTCTCGACAGCCTGGAATAACCCGGTACAGGCCGAGGAAACGAGACGCAGCTTGCCGGTTGCCGCGGTTCTCATGCTCCTGGGTTTGGTGCTCGTGTTCCGTGGGCGCATCTGGAGCCGCAGGATCACCAATCGTGTGCTGGGCGATGATCCCGGCGCCGGGCTTTGGATTGCGGGTTTCATTGCTTCGCTTGGCAGCCTGGTTCTGCCCTTTGCCGGTATCCTCTTTCTGGTGGAAGCCACCTTTATGACCGGGCTTGTGGGGCTCCGGGGCGACCAGATTCTTTCGGCGCTTCTGCCTGCGGCTTTTGCCTTTTTGCTGGCGCGGTGGCTGGCCACACGGGTCTTTCCTGCCGATGAGGCGCGCACCCTGCCGCTGATCCTCGACCGGACACAGCGGTCACGAGGGCGCCTTTATGGCGCCAGCCTCGGGCTGGTTGCGGCGGCGGCTGTATTTCTGAGCGATGTGGGAGACATATCGAACTGGTCGACGGCGGCCAAGAACGTGGTCCTCTTTCCCGTTCTTGTGGCAGCGGGGCTGCTGCTGTGGCGTCTGGCCAATCTTCTGCGGGCGCATGTTCGCAATTCGACTGAGGGCGAAGGCGAAGAGAACTACCGCACAACGCTTATCCGCCTTCTGGCGTTGGGCCTTGTGGCCTTGTCCTTTGTCGCGCCATTGCTGGCCGCTGTTGGCTATTTCCGCCTGGCCGAATGGCTCATGCTGCCCTCGCTGGCGTCGCTTGAGCTTTTGGCGGTGTTGCTGGTGCTGCAGCGGCTCGTGGTGGAAGTCTATGTTCTGATCACCGGCAACCGCGAGGGGGCTGCGGACTCTCTGATCCCCATCCTGATCGGGTTCCTGCTGGTTCTCATGTCCCTGCCAGTCTTGGCGCTGATCTGGGGCGCGCGCGTGGCCGACCTGACCGAGCTTTGGACACAAGTGCTTGACGGGATCAGCATCGGCGGCGTGCGAATTTCGCCGATGATTTTCCTCACCTTCGCGCTCGTGTTCGTACTGGGCTATCTGGCGACGCGTATGGTGCAGGGGGCCTTGAAAAACACCATCCTGCCCAAGACGCGCATTGATCCCGGTGGGCGCAATGCGATTGTATCAGGTGTCGGGTATCTCGGTATTTTTCTGGCCGCTGTCATTGCCATCACAAGCGCCGGAATTGATCTAAGCTCCATCGCAATTGTTGCCGGTGCGCTGTCGGTTGGTATTGGTTTCGGCCTGCAAAATATCGTGTCGAACTTTGTCTCAGGCATCATCCTTCTGATCGAGCGGCCGATTTCCGAGGGCGACTGGATCGAGGTCGGCGGGGTGCATGGCACCGTGCGGGATATCTCGGTGCGGTCCACCATCATCCAGACCTTTGATCGCTCGGATGTCATTGTGCCCAACTCTGACCTCGTCAGTGGTCGCGTGACAAACTACACGCGCGGCAACACCGTGGGCCGTGTGATTGTGCCGGTGGGCGTGGCTTATGGCACGGACACCAAGAAGGTCGAGGCGATCCTGCAAGAGGTGGCAGATGCACATCCTCTGGTGCTGATGAACCCGCCGCCTGCGGTCCTTTTCCGGTCATTCGGGGCCTCGTCGCTCGATTTCGAAATCCGTGCGATCCTGCGGGATGTGAATTACGTGCTGTCGGTTCATTCCGAAATGAACCATGAGATTGCCAAACGGTTCGAGGAAGAAGGCATCGAAGTGCCCTTTGCACAGCGCGACATCTGGATCCGCAACCCCGAGGCCCTGGGGAGCTCGCCAAGTGATGTACCTGGCACACCGGCGGCACCGTCCAAGGACACATCGGCGCATATGACCCAGGATGATCTGGATCTTAGCAAAGGTGACGGAGATGGAGACGGTGACGGAGGCGGACGATGACGGATCGTTTGTTTCTGTTGAATGCCTATGCCCGAGACGCAAAGGGGCATGTGACAGCACACACGCCCGAAGGGGGCATTGTCCTCAACAAGTCGCTTTTTTACCCCACAAGCGGCGGGCAACCGGGCGATAGCGGGCACATCGTCTGGGGCGATGCGACACTTGAAATTGCGACAACAATCAAGCTCGATGCCTGGCAGATCGCGCTCATTCCCGCCGAGCCACAGCCTTTGCCGCCCGTGGGCACTGAGATCATGCAGCATATCGACTGGGACCGGCGCTATCGGCATATGCGGGTGCACACCGCCTTGCATCTGTTGTCTGTGGTGCTGCCTTTGC
>JBCAZO010000006.1:0-18352 GCA_038532975.1 Pseudomonadota bacterium | reverse complement strand
GTGAAGAAATAGATGACTACATGTCCGGCAATGCCTGCCGGTGCGCTACATATCAACGCATTCGCGCGGGCATTCACCGCGCCGCAGAAATCCTGGAGGGCTGATCATGACATTGAATTCCTCACGCCGCAGTTTTCTGAAAGGTGCGGCCGCAGCGGGCGTCGTGCTAGTGGTCGGCTTGCGCAATGACGGGGCAATTGCAGCCGCATCAGGTGAAACCGCTTCCTTCAATCCATTCGTCAAAATCGACGGCGACGGCAACGTCACGGCCATCGTCAAACATTTTGAAAAAGGGCAAGGGCCCGCGACCGGCCTGCCCACGCTTATCGCCGAAGAAATTGGTTTGCGTATGGATCAGATCGACTACGAGTTCGCGCCATCAGACCCCTCGGTCTATAACAACCTCGCCTTTGGTCCGTTTCAGGGCACCGGCGGCTCCACCGCCATGGCAAATTCCTGGGTGCAATACCGTCAGGCTGGCGCGGCAGTGCGCGAAATGCTGATCTCTGCCGCGGCCAGCGAATGGCAGGTCGATCCATCCACGGTCAGCATCGAAGAAGGCGTTCTGAAAGCTGACGGGCAATCCGCACCTCTCGGCGTGTTTGTCGCCGCTGCGGCTTTGCTTGAACCACCTGCAGAGCCGCGCCTGAAAGACGCGTCGGAGTTTCGTTTGATCGGAAATGAGGCTGTTCGACGCAAAGACTCTGCCATCAAAGGCAACGGGAAAGCCATGTACGCCATGGACCTTCACCTGCCCAACCAGATGGTCGCGGTGATCAAACGACCTGAGTCCCGCGGAGGGGTAGCCGTAAGTTTCGATGACACGGCCTCCAGGAATATCAAAGGCTTTCTCAACGCAGCCATCTTGCCAAACAAAGCTGGTTTCGCGGTTTTTGCCGAAAACACATGGGCCGCCATTCAGGCGCGTGAAATGCTTGAGGTCGAATGGGACATGTCCTCGGCAGAGACACGAAGCTCGGATGAGATCAAAGCAGAGATCATGGCCGCTTTGGATGCCGAGCCGACCTACAACGTCAATAAAGCGGACAGAGCTGCGATCAGCGCCGCCATTGATGGCGCGTCAACGGTTCTTGAAAAGACGTTCTACTTCCCGCTTCTGGCACACGCCCCGATGGAGCCACTGAATTGCACGATTGAGCAGACCGCTGAGGGCAATATCGTTCTTCATGACGGATGTCAGCTGCCCACCGGGCCACACATGGCTTATCAGGAAATCTTCAACCTTCCGGCGGAAAAGATTCAGATCAACACCATGCTTGCAGGCGGGTCTTTCGGACGGCGCGCGACACCGGATGCGGATTATCAGGTCGAGGCGGCGCTTGCTTTTGTGGCCACAGACAGATCGCGACCGGTCAAACTCATCTGGACACGCGAAGACGATATCCGCAGCGGGTACTACCGCCCCGCCTTTGGTCACAAGGTGCGCGTGGGTCTTGATGATGCTGGCAAGATCGTCGGCTGGCAGCATCAGATCGCAGGTCAGTCCATTATGAAGGGCACGGCATTTGAGTCGATGATCGTCCATGATGGCGTGGATCACAGCTCGGTCGAAGGTGTTGCCGACAGTCCCTATGACATTCCCGGCATGGCCGTTGGCTTGACGGACACGCCCAAAGCAACGTCGGTGTTGTGGTGGCGGTCTGTTGGTCACACCCATACGGCGTATGTGATGGAGGTCATGATGGATCTTGCGGCCAAAGCTGCAGGCGCGGATCCGGTCGCGTTTCGTCTGGCGCATCTTGCCGATGACACCAACGCGGATCAGAGCCGCAAGGCGGGCGTTCTCAAGCTTGTCGCCGAAAAGGCTGGATGGGGTAACGCGCCTGAAGGCCGGGTGCAGGGAATTGCCGTGCATAAATCCTTTGGGTCTTATGCAGCACAGGTTGTCGAGGTTTCGGGCGATCTGTCATCCGGCATCAAAATTGAAAAAGTCACCTGCGCGGTGGATTGCGGCATTGCCGTGAACCCAGACATCGTGAAAGCCCAAATGGAGGGCGGGATTGGCTATGGCCTTGGTCATGCCATGCGGGATCAGATCACGCTAACCGGCGGTGCCGTGGATCAGTTTAACTTCCCGGACTACGAGCCGCTTCGCATCGGAGACATTGGGCAGATTGATGTGCACATCGTGCCATCTGCCGAAGCACCCACTGGGGTTGGTGAACCCGGAACGCCCCCTGCGGCTCCTGCCCTGGCCAATGCCTTGGCCGCGCTTTCCGGCGAGTTGGTGACAGCCCTGCCAATGTCGGAGAACGGCGTGGCGTTTGCATGATTGGAGGGATTCCCGCGCTGAGGCAGGTTGTTTTCAGCGCGGGGGCACTTCCAGATGACGGGAGTTTTGCGAAAATACATCAAGACAGTTTCGCAACTAAAGCCGGGCACACCGCAAAACGGCTGTTGTGTGTTCGACCTAATGAAATCTCGACCATGCCGCATCAAGCATGGTCGAGATTCTCAATCAACAGATCAAATGTCGAAAACCCGAGTTTAGGTTTTCATCCACCACCGTTCATACGCGCGTGCGCCGTCCATCTCCCAGGTGCTACCAACACTCTCAGGATGGCCGACCTTGTCGCTATGCGCATAAACATAGTTGGTGAACATTGGCACTATGGTGCCACCATCATCGCGCGCGATCATCGCCATTTCGCGGTACATTTCGGCCCGTTTGACATCATCAAGCTCTGCCTTGGCCTGAAGCAGAAGCGCATCGAACTTTTCATTGCTCCAGAACGCCTCGGACCACGCCGCACCTGTCTGATAGGCCAGGGTGAACATCGTGTCGGGCGTCGGACGCGCGCCCCATTTCGAGAACATGAACGGTTTTTTCAGCCAGACATCAGACCAATACCCGTCACCGGGCTCACGCACCGGTTTGATATTGATTCCCGCCGCTTTGGCCTGTTGCGAATAGAGCGTCACAAAGTCCACCGCCCCCGGCATGATGGAATCCGAGGCCGACATATCGAGGTCCAGACTGTCGAGACCCGCCTGTTTGAGGTGGTACTTCGCCTTGTCGGGATCATAGGTCCGTTGCGGAATATCGCCTGGATAATAGGGCATGTTGGGCGATATGTGGAAATCATTGCCCACTGTTGCTGTGCCAAAGACAATCTTTTCAACCAACTCGTCGCGGTCGATGGCGAGTTTCAGCGCCATGCGCACATCATTGTTGTCAAAAGGCGCAGTCGTGACATGCATCGGAAGGGTCACAGCCGAGCCTGATGGCAGGTTCAGAATGTCGATGCCTGGACGCTGGCGCAAAAGCTCCAGTGTCTTGAGATCGACCGAGCTCACGGCGTCGACGTCACCCGAGACAAGCGCGGTCTGGCGTGCATTGGGATCATTGATCGCAATGAGCTCAAGCGTGTCAAACCAGGCCCCTTCCCTGTGCCAGCCGTCATGCTTGCTCAAAGCCGCACTTACACCGGGCTCCCAGTTGTCGACCTTGTAGGGCCCAGAACCCATGCCGCCTTGCCAGGCCGCTTTGCCATCGGCATCGGCGGGCACAATCGCGATGTGATAATCCGTCAGGATATAGGGCAAATCGGCCAGGCCAGTGTCCAGCTCGACCACAACAGTATGATCGCCGTCAGCGCGAAGGTCGATGACATTGGCCAAAAGGGATTTCGCCGCAGACGTTGACTCCTCCCCAAGGTGATGACGCAGTGAGGCCAGAACATCGTTTGATGTCACCGGACGCCCGTCATGGAATGTGGCGCTCTGGTTGAGCGCAAAGGTCCAGACCTTGGCATCGGCAGAGGCCTCCCAGCTGTCGGCCAGATCAGGGCCCAACGTGCCATCGGGATTGACCAGCGTCAGATAACTGCGCGAGGCATGCGCCAGTTGGATCATGAAAACCGAGAGATATTGGCCCGGATCCATCACATCCGACGTGTTGGCGTCATGGATGGCAACGCGCATCGCTCCGCCCTGGCTTGGCGTGGCGGCTGAAACCTGAGTGCTCCAAAGCGTGCTGGCGGCGGTTGCTGTAAGGCCCGCCGCAGTGGCGTGGCCCATGAAACTGCGGCGACTGATGCCACGAACGCGCCCGGCCGCGACAATGCGGTCAAGCACGAGCTTGTCTGTTTTGTGTGTCATCTTCATTTCCCTGTTGATTGTTATATCTAGAGGTTAATGAGTGAGATCTCTGAGGCGCTGTAGATTTTTCGTCAAATCGGACGGAGGGACGTCCAAAATTCGCACTCACGCCACCAGATCAACGGCCCATATGCGCGCCCATGTATTGGATAAAGTCCCAAATCGTCCCCTCGAACTCATCCGGCGCAAGCGGACCGCCAGAGAAATTTCGCGTGCGCATTGCCAACTGCAGGGTTTCTAGTTTTTCCTTATCTTCAGCGTTGAAAGACTTGCAGAGATTTACATATCTCTGCGTCGCCTCGGCCTCCGGCGCATCCTCTTGCCCCGTAACGCCCCATCTTATGCGCACCTGCTCCGGACCATCGGGACGGATAATCATGAACAGCGTGAAATCGGTGCCCATACCGACCAGAAGATTGGGAAACACGCCGTACATCGGCGAGTTGTTGCGCTCAAACTCTGTCAGGTCCGGATGAAACGGCTCACGCGGCGGATAGTCGGGATCATAGCAGGCATGAAACCCGGTCCAGGCGGCACCGCTCACCATCTTCTGGCATAGTTTTGTGGGCGTCACAGGATGCAGCGTGGTCAGATGCGTAGCGCTAAGGTGGTATCCTTCCATGAAGTTCTCAAAGAGCGCCTTCCAGTTGCAGCCCCAGACATCCTCTTCGAGAAAAACCAAATGGCGCTCGTCCTGATGGTAATTGCCTATCACACCTTCCAGCCCTTCCAGGCGCGGCCCCAAGGGCGCTGCGGCCCCATCAAGGTTAACAAACAGCCATCCCATCCAGACCTCAGAGGCAAACTCCGGCAGGCTGCACTTGGATTGATCAAAACTGCGCTGGCGCTTCATGAACGGCGCAACCTTGAGCGCCCCGGCCGTGTCATAGGCCCAGGCATGGTAGGAGCATACAAACTTGCGTGCCGTGCCGCGCCCTTCGGCCACCAGATTGCCCCGGTGGCGGCACACGTTTGAGAGCACGCGGATCACACCATCTTCGCTATGCACCGCCAAAAGCTGCTCGCCCAGAAGCTCGGTGGTGAAAAAGTCGCCGGGCTTGCGAAGCTCCCCCACATGGCCAATGCACATCCACTCGCGGCGCAAAACCTCATCGGTTTCAGCCTCAAGAAATGCGGGCGACGTATAGTAGAGGGCCGGCATGGCCCATGCCTCATCGGCGGGGCGTCCGGCACGCACCGCCAACTCGTGTCGCAAATACTCAACCTCGCCTTTCGGCGCCTCCGAGGTTTTATCAAGCATAGCGGCGTCCTCCGGTTGGTCTTTGCCCCTACTGTGATCATGGAGCGCAAATCTGTGCAAGTCTGGCAACACGACGCAGAATGGTATTTTTCGCCATCAAGTGACGAAAAACCGCATATGCCGCGCAATGTTCCCTCAAGAATGAGAATCGGGCCTTGAGACAGGGAGAGAGCGCCATGGCAGAAGTCCAAACCTATCAAATGCTGATCAACGGCAATTGGGTCGATGCCTCTGATGGCGGACAGTTTGATAGCGTGAACCCGGCCACAGGGCAGGTCTGGAGCCGGGTGCCCGAGGCGACGGAAGCGGATGTGAACCAGGCGGTCGAGGCTGCGCACGAGGCCTTTTTAAATGGTCCCTGGTCCCAGATGACACCGTCGCAACGTGGTCAATGCCTGCGCAGATTGGCGGAATTGCTGGCGGAGCGGTCTGAAGACCTTGGGCGCACCGAGACGATTGATACCGGCAAGATGCTCAAGGAAACCAAATGGCAGGCGAAATACATCGCCGAGTTCTTTCAGTTCTACGCCGGGTGCGCCGACAAAATCAGCGGCGAGACCCTGCCCATCGACAAGCCGGACTTGTTTGTCTTTACCAAACGCGAACCACTGGGTGTGGTGGCCGCCGTGGTGCCTTGGAATTCGCAGCTTTTCCTGGTGGCCGTCAAAATCGGTCCCGCGCTGGCGGCGGGCAATACCGTGGTGCTGAAGGCGTCGGAACACGCCTCTGCCGCCATGCTGGAGTTCGGCAAACTCATCGAAGAGGCAGGCTTCCCGCCCGGGGTTGTCAATATCGTGACAGGCCACGGAGAGCCCTGTGGGCGTGCCCTCACCGGTCACAAGTTGGTGGCACGCGTGTCCTTTACCGGCGGGCCGGGGGCGGCGCGGCATGTGCTGGAAAACTCCAAGAACAACTTTGCCGAAGTGAGCCTCGAACTGGGCGGCAAATCGCCCTTCATTGTGTTTGAGGATGCCAATATCGAAAGTGCTGTGAACGCGTCCATCGCCGGGATATTCGGCGCCACCGGCCAAAGCTGTGTCGCGGGGTCGCGGCTTTACCTTCACGAAGACATTGCCGACGATTTCCTTAACAGCATGGTAGCCCAGGCCAAAGAGATCAGGATCGGCGATCCGCTGTTGGATGAAACGCAAATGGGTCCGCTCTGCACCTCCGGGCAGCGCGAGCATATCGAGCGTGAGCTGGCCCATGCCCAAAGCGAAGGGGCCGAATTGCTCACCGGGGGCAAGCGGCCCGCGGGAATGGAGGGGCTTTTCTTTGAGCCTACGATCCTTGCCTGCCCGCGTCAGGATTTGCGCATTGTCGACACCGAGCTTTTTGGTCCCGTCCTATGCGTGCAGCGTTTCAAGACCGAGGAGGAAGCCATCGCGCTGGCCAATGATACCGAACACGGGCTTGCGGCAGGTATTTTCACCCGTGACAGCGCACGCAGCTTGCGCATGGCCAACGCAGTGCGCGCGGGTATTGTTTGGGTGAACACCTACCGTGTGGTCTCTCCCATAGCCGAGTTTGGCGGCATCAAGGGGTCGGGCTATGGCCGCGAAAGCGGGTTTCAGGCGATGTATGACTACACCCGCCCCAAGACCGTATGGATGAACATGTCCGACGCGCCCATGGCCAACCCGTTTGTCATGCGCTGAGGGAGACAGATCATGAAGTTCCAACTTGCGGTCAATCTGGAGCGGATGGATGACAGCGCGGATATGCGCGCCGTGCGGGATCACACGCTGGCGATGGTACAGATGGCCGAGGCCGGTGGTTTCAACATCGTCTGGGCCGCCGAGCACCATGCGCTTGAGATGACCATCGCGCCGAACCCGTTTCAGATCCTGACCTGGTGGGCCGAGCACACTGACCGTATCCGGCTTGGCACCGCCGTGGCGACGGCGGCCTACTGGCATCCGATCAACCTTGCCGGAGAGGCCGCATTCCTCGATCTGATCAGCGATGGCCGGCTGGAATTCGGCATCGGATCAGGGGCTTATCAGCGAGAGTTCGACCGGATGCGCCCCGGGCTGAAGCAATCGGATGCCTGGCAATATATGCAGGAAATGTTGCCCGCGGTGCGCGCGCTCTGGGACGGGGATTACGCCCATGACGGCCAATTCTGGCAGTTTCCCACGGCCACCTCCTGCCCCAAACCCTTGCAGTCGGAAGTGCCTGTTTGGGTCGCGGCACGTTCGCCGATCACCTATGACTACGCGCTGCGTGAAAAATGCCATGTCATGAGCTGGCCGCTGACGCGTCCTTTCTCGGAAGCAGAGCTATATAAGAAACACCTCGACGAGGCCGTGGCCAAGGCCGATAACGGGTTTCGCCCCACCTTTGCGATGATGCGCCATGCCGCCGTCTGGGACAACGACGCCGACCGGCAAAAGGCGCTGGATGCCATCCGGCTGGTGCTGGGCCAGTTTGAGAACCTCTTTCGCAACGCGGGTGGCGTGACCAATGGATTTCCCGCGCAAATCCCACTGGCCGAGCTTGAGGGCCGCGAGCAGTATGATCCGGCGATGCTTGAGGAAAACCTGCTTTTTGGCACACCCGACGTGGTGATCGAAAAGCTCAAGAAATATGAGGCTCTGGGCGTGGATGAGTTCATCTACTACGCTTCGATGGGGCTTGACCTTGATGCGCAGAAACGCTCGATGAAGCTTTTCTGCAACGAGGTCATGCCGGCCTTTCAATAAGGAGTTGAACCCATGTCTGAGGGAGTGAAAGTGATCCGCGACGGCCATGTGATGGAAGTCACGCTGGACCGGCCCAAGGTGAATGCCATCGACGTCGCCACGTCTCAGGCGCTGGCGGCGGCGTTTCAGGAACTGCATGAGGATAAAGAGCTGCGCTGTGCGATCCTGACGGGGGGCGGAGACAAGATTTTCTCGGCAGGCTGGGACCTTAAGGCGCTCAATGCAGGTGAAATGAGCCTTGATAACTGGTGGGAGGCGGATGAGTACGGGTTCGGTGGATTTACCGGACTGACGGAAAACTGGGCGCTCAACAAACCGGTCATTGCCGCGATCAATGGCCTAGCGATTGGCGGCGGGTTTGAGATGGCGATGGCCTGTGATCTGCTGATTGCGGCCGATCACGTGGAGTTTGGCTTGCCCGAGATGCCGCTTGGGATCGTACCGGATGCCGGGGCATTGCAACGCCTGCCCCGGCGCATTCCGCATAACATTGCGATGGAAATGTTCCTGCTGGGCCGCAGAATGACGGCGGCAGAGGCGGCGCATTACGGGCTGGTGAACAAGGTGGTGCCTGCCGATCAACTGATGGACGCCGCGCGCGAATGGGCGGCCTCTATCGCCTGGTCCGCGCCGTTGGCGATGCAATCGGTCAAAGAAGTGCAGCGAGAGATTGAATGCGTGCCGCTGGAACAGGCGTTCCACAAGATGCGCACCGATCCGATGCCGATTTACCGTAAGATGCTGAAATCGGACGATGCGGCCGAGGGCGTGGCGGCCTTTGTCGAGAAACGCGAACCCAAGTTCAAAGGCGAATAGCGATGTATCCCGATCCAAGCGCGGTAAGGCGCGTGACCAGCATCGGCGCAGGGCCGATTGGCGGCGGCTGGGCGGCGCATTTCCTGGCTCGGGGCTATGATGTGACGGCCTACATCCACGCACCGCAAGAGCGCGATGCGCTGATGTCGGTGATTGAAACCGGGTGGGTCAGCCTGACGTCGTTGGGTCTGGCGGAGGGGGCTTCGCTTGATCGTCTGACCATTACATCTGATTTGAACGACGCCGTTGAAGGCACGGATTTCATTCAGGAAAGTGCGCCGGAACGGCTGGATATCAAACAGGCGCTTTATGCAACGCTAGGTGAGACCGTGCCGCAAAATGTCGTTATCGCCTCATCCACGTCCGGCATGACCATGACCGAGATTGCCGCGCGTTGCGCCACGCCGGAAAGATGCGTGATCGGGCACCCCTTCAACCCTCCGTATCTTTTGCCGCTTGTGGAGATCATCGGGGGCAAACATACCGATCCTGAGGCAGTATCGTGGGCCGCGGCGTTCTACGAGCATGCGGGCAAAGCGCCGCTTGTGATGAAAAAGGAAATCCCCGGTTTTGTCGCCACCCGCCTGCAAGAGGCGCTGTGGCGCGAGGCGCTGCATATGGTTGCCAATGGTGAAGCCACGCCGGAAGACATTGATATCGCTTTGAAAAATGGCCCAGCGCCCAGGATGGTGGTGCAAGGGCAATGCATGGCGTTTCACGTGGCCTGCGGCGCGGGCGGCATGGCCACCAATCTCGATCAGTTCGGTCCGGCGCTGAAATGGCCCTGGACCCGGCTGGAGGCGCCGGAACTTACGCAAGAGTTGCGCGACCGCATGGTGGAGGGGTGCAACGAGATGGCCCGGGACCGTCATTTTGAGGATATGGCGGCAGAACGGGATCGCAAGATCGTGGCGGTTCTCAAGGCGCTGCGCAACGCCAATTAGGCGTTACTGACCATGCTGGGGGCTGACCTGTAGCGTGTCGAGATATTTCGCCAGCGTTCCCGGCCAGGATGGCGCTTTTTCTTTTTCGGGCCAAGCCTGACGATAGTCGCTGGGACGGCGGCCAAAGCATTTGCGGAAGGCAAAGGCGAAATGCGACAGAGAATTGAAGCCTGAAGCGGCGGAAATCTCACGGACGCCCAGATCAGTGGAAATCAGCAGAACCCGGGCATGTTGCAGGCGCAAAAGCGTGCCAAACTGAACGATGGAACACCCGATGGCCTGTTTGAACTGGCGCTCAAGCTGTCGTTGGGACATGCCGACACGCTCTGCAATTTCGGGCACGCGCAGAGGCTCGCTTATGTGGTCTTCAATGACGTCAATTGTGCTGCGCACCGCCGGGTGCAGGTCGTCAAAACCACGCCCCATCGTCTGGCGCTGCGGCGCGTCGGCGGGGCGCATGGGGTGGTGCATGATGTTATCGGAAATCTCTCCGGCCAAAGGCGCGCCGTGATCCTCGCGAATAAGGTGCAGCATAAGGTCAGTGGCGGCGGTTGAGCCTGCGCAGGTCATCACTCGACCACTGATTGTGAAGAGTTGTTCCGTGGCCAGGATTTTTGGATATTTCTCTTGAAATCCAGCAAGATAGGACCAGTGAGTGGTTGCTTGTTTGTGGTTAAGAAGCCCGGCGCGCGCAAAAATGTAGCTGGCGATTTCCAGCGCACATAACCGCGCGCCCATCCGGGCCTGTCGGCGCAGCCAGTTAAACAGAACCGGTTCATCAAAATGCTCTGCACCCCAGCTTCCTGCGACCACAACCATATCATTTCCGGTGAGTTTGTACGGCAACGCCTCGCAGGATAACTCCATCCCGTTGCTGGCTGTAACCCGGCCTGCTTGCACCGCATGGAAACTGTGTTCGTAGAGCGGGGCGCCGGATAGGTAATTGGCCACACGAACGGGTTCGAGCAAACCCAGCAGGCCCATCATGTTAAAGCGCGGCACCAGAATACATACGATGCGGACCGGGTTTGCCGGGTTTGTGTCGTCTGTGTCTTTCGGCGAGGTCATGCTGTCATCGCAATATAGTAATTTTCGCCATTGATATCTTAATCGCGGCGAAAAATCGATATTCATTCTTCCGCCGCGTTCCAAACTACTGTGAAAAAGGATGCCGAGATGAACTTTGAGACGATTGTCACATGTGCCGTCACCGGCGCCGGGGATACCACGGCCAAAAACCCGCATGTGCCTGTCACACCTCGGGAAATCGCCGATGCCGCCATTGAGGCGGCGCAGGCGGGTGCCGCGATTGCGCATATTCACGTGCGCGACCCGGAGACCGGCAAGGGTTCTCGCGATGTGGGCCTTTTCAAGGAGGCGGTCGATCTGGTGCGCGCCAGTGGGACGGACGTGGTGATCAACCTGACGGCTGGCATGGGGGGCGATTGGGTTCCCTCGGATGACAACCCGGCGCTGCCCGGCCCCGGCACCGACATGATCGGCCCGGAGGAGCGGCTCGCGCATGTCAAGGAATGCCTGCCTGAGATTTGCTCGCTCGATTGCGGGACACTTAATTTCGGCAATGGAAATGAGATTTACATCTCCACGCCTCCGATCCTGCGACGCATGGCGCAACTTACCCAAGAGTGGGGCGTGAAGCCGGAACTGGAGGTGTTTGATCTTGGCCATATCCGCTTTGCCAAGGCGATGGTCGAGGAAGGCCTCATTGATGCGCCGCCGATGTTCCAGCTTTGCCTTGGCATTCCCTGGGGCGCGGATCAGACGGTAGAGACGATGGCGGCGATGAAGGCGCAGCTTCCACCTGGCGCAAGCTGGGCCAGTTTTGGCATCAGCCGCATGCAAATGCCCATGGCCGCCGCCGCCGTGGCGCTTGGCGGGAATGTGCGCGTGGGGCTTGAGGACAATATCTGGCTTGATCGTGGTGTCCCGGCCACCAATGGCCAACTTGTGACGCGAGCGGTGGAAATCATCGAACGTATGGGCGGGCGGGCCTTGTCACCGCAAGAGGCACGGAACAAACTCAACCTGCGCGGCGCGGATGGCTGAAGGAGCGTGATATGACTTATCAGATGTCGCACGAAGAAGAGCTGCTTTTGGCCACGGTGCGAGCGTTCATGGAGGAAAATTTCTTCCCGCACGAAGAGATTGTGGACCGCACCGGCGAGGTGCCCGAGGATTTAGGCCGTCAGATCGAGACGCGTGCCAAAGAGCTGGGTCTTTTTGCCTGCAACCTGCCAGAGGATGTGGGCGGCGGCGGGCTTGGGCCGCGCGCGATGCGGCTCATTGAGCGCGAATATGGCAAGACCACGCATGCGCTGCATTCCTGGGCGGCGCGGCCTACCGAGATCCTGCTGGCCTGCGAGGGGGATCAGCGCGAGCGCTATTTGCTGCCTTGCGTGCGCGGGGACAAGCGAGAGCTTTTTGCGCTCACCGAGCCCGAGGCCGGATCGGATGCGATGGGCATGAAAACGACTGCGGTCAGGGATGGAGAGGACTGGATCCTTAACGGTTCAAAGCATTTCATTTCCGGGCCTTGCATGCCGGATTTTGCCATCGTCTTTGCGGCCACTGGCCAAGACGAGACCCCGCGAGGCCCGCGCAAGCGCGTAACGGCGTTTCTGGTGGATGTGGGATTGCCGGGGTTTGAGTGTCGAGAGGGCACCAAATCGGTGAGCTACCGGGGCTACAAGACCTATGCGTTGAGTTTCGACAATGTGCGGCTTGGTCCGGATCAGATCCTTGGCGAAGAAGGCAAGGGGTTCGAGGTGGCCAATCAGTGGCTGAGCATGGGGCGCATCTGGGTCGGTGCGTCCTGCTGTGGCAAGGCCGAGCGCATTCTGAAGATGTCCACCGAATGGGCCGCCACAAGGCAGCAATTCGGCAAGCCCATTGGTCAGTTTCAGGCAACCGGGTTTCGTCTGGCGGACGGAGCGATGAGCCTGCGTGCCGCAGACCTTATGGTCGAGGATGCGGTGCGCCGTCATGAGGCGGGTCGCATGGCCGATCAGGATGCGGCGATGGTCAAGGTTTTCTGCTCGGAAATGCTGGGCCGGATCGCGGATGATGCGGTGCAGATCCATGGCGGCATGGGGCTGATGGAGGAATTGGCAATTCAGCGGCTGTGGCGCGACTCGCGGCTGGAGCGTATCTGGGACGGCACGTCCGAGATTCAGCGTCACATCATTACGCGGTCTATCCTGCGCCCGCTTGGGGCGTGACCCTGTTGACCCCCGCCAAACGCAAGAACTTTGAGCGGCTGCTCAACCCGCGCCACATCGCCTTTGTGGGTGGCGCGGATGCGGTTGTGGCGATCGGCGAGGCGCGCCGTGCGGGATTTCAAGGTCAGATGTGGGTGGTCCATCCAAGGCGAGACACGCTGGCCGGGCTGGACTGTGTGTCGCGGATCGAGGATTTGCCCGAGGCGCCCGATGCGGTGTTTCTGGCCATCCCGGCCACAGTTGTGCCCGATGCCGTGCGCAAGCTCTCTGAATTGGGGGCTGGCGGCATTGTGTGCTACTCCGCCGGGTTCGGCGAAGCGCATGAGGCCGGACGCGCGTTGGAAGAGGCGTTGAAAGCAGCCCTGGGTGACATGGTTCTGATCGGGCCAAATTGTTACGGGTTGATCAACTATGTCGGCAAATCGGCGCTCTGGCCTTTTGCGCATGGCGGCACCTGCCCGGGCTACGGCGCGGCCATCATCACCCAGTCGGGGATGTTTTCGTCGGACATCACCATGAGCCAGCGCTCGCTCCCACTGGCCTATATGATGTCGGTGGGCAATCAAGCCGATCTGGGCCTGACGGAACTGGTTGATCTGCTCTTTGGCCGCGACGAAGTGCGCGCGATTGGGGTACATATCGAGGGGCTGTCCGATGTGGCCGCCTTTGAACGCGTCGCGCAGAAGGCCTTGCAGGCGGGCAAGCCCATCGTCGCGCTCAAAACAGGCAGTTCTGTCATTGGCGAAAGCCTGACGCTTAGCCATACGGGGTCACTTGCGGGATCAAATGACCTCTACCAAGCGCTCTTTGCCCGGACGGGCATCATCAGCGTGACCAGCCCGTCACAGTTTCTGGAAACACTGAAATATCTCAGCATCGTCCCCGCGCCTGAAGGCGATGATGTGCTTGGGTTCACCTGTTCCGGAGGCGGGGCGACGATGTTGGCGGATCATGCTGAGATGATTGGTCTAAGCTTTCCGGCATTTGACGTGTCAGCGCGGAGCGAGATGGCCGACCTGTTGCCGCCCATCGCCACGGTGAGCAATCCGCTGGATTACACCACGCCAATCTGGGGACAGCCCGAGCAGACCGGACCGGTCTTTGCCAAGGCCTTGGACGTGAGGCCGGCGCAGGCCACCGTGTTGGTGCAGGATTATCCGGCGACGGGGCTTGATGAGACCGAGCAGCTTTACCTCAACGACGGTCTGGCCTTTGCCGAAGCTGCTGCGGCAGCGGGGGTTCCTGCGGCCATATGCGCCACGATTCCGGAAAACATCGGCGCGCATATTCGAGAGGCGTTCATCGCGCGCGGTGTGGCCCCGATGCAGGGCATTCACGAAACTCTGAATGCAATCCGGGACGCCGCCTGGTGGAACAGAACGCGCAAACGATTGGCAAAAAATGCGCCGCAGCCGTTGATCCTGGCGACGTCTTGGGATCACACGCGACTTTTGAGCGAAGCCGCGGCCAAGGAACGGTTGGCGGATGCGGGTTTTCCGGTGCCGGCCGGTCGGCAGGTGACCGGGGACGAGCTTGCCGTGGCGGCGCGTGAGTGCGCCTATCCCGCTGTTCTGAAAATGATGGGACCGGCGCTGGCGCATAAAACTGACGCGGGGGCTGTGGCGCTGAACCTGTCTGGCCCTGAAGCGCTCATTAAGGCCGCGGATGACATGCGAGACGCCGTGGCGCTGTATTCCGATCAGGCGGTGACTGACAGTTTTCTGGTGGAACCGATGGCCGCGCCGCCCTTGGCCGAGCTGGTAGTGGGCATACGCCAAGACGCGCAATTCGGCCTGGCCATGACATTGGGCAGTGGCGGGATTCTAGTGGAGCTTGTGGGTGACACGGTTTCGCTTTTGTTGCCAGCGAGGCCGGACGCTATCAAAGACGCACTCGATGCGCTGCGCGTGGCGCGACTTTTGGAAGGTTTTCGAGGTCAGCCTGCGGCAGACAAAACCGCCGTTGTGACAGCCCTTTGTACCCTGGCCGACTATGCCATCGCCCACAAAGACACCATCGCCGAGATTGAGATCAATCCGCTCTTTGTCTATGAAAAAGGCGTCTTGGCCGTCGATGCGCTTGTTCAGGCACGTGATCCCTAGCCTGACGATAGGAGCTTACAAATCACAGCACGATGTCTTCTAGAGATTTGGGGTGATCCGTGACGGCCTCCCAGCCGTCTTGAGTGATGATAAAGCTGTCGCCGACCTGTGCGCGGAAGGTGTCAACCGAGACGGACCCGTCTACCGCAAGCACCATGCCAGGCTGCAAGACGGTTTTGTCGCCCGTCACCAGCTGCGGCTTTTCCAAAAAGCTGAACCCGGTGGCGCGACCGCATCTGAATGGATAGTCAAACCCAGCGCCTTGAATGACCTCGGCATAGGCCGCGTGCACGCTCTCAGCGGTCACGCCCGGGCGCAATGCATCCAGAGCCGCGCGTTGGCTGGCAAGTGCGACTTCATAGATTTCCGCCTGCGTCGCGTCGGCGATCTCGCCGATCCAGAATGTGCGGTCAAATCCTAGCTTGAACCGGTGAAAGTTGGTCATGCCGCAAAAACACAGAAAGACCGGTTCGCCATGCCGCATGATGCGGGTTGAGGCGCGATGATGTGTCTTGGTGATGGTGTCGCCAGACGCCATGATCTGCAGAAAATGAGTGTTGGGCGACATGTCAAGATCGTCGTAATGCGCCGAAAGAAGCTCGGCCGCCTTTCGTGTTCCGGCCTGCGATGTGGCCAGCGCGACCTCGTATTCCGGCACCCCGTCCACAATGGCGGCACGTCCGGCCTGCATCATCGCATTGGCGACCTCACCGGCATGACGAGCCATCTGAAGCTCTTCGCTGGATTTGATCATTCGCATGTCCGCCAGTACTGGCGTGATGGTGCCAAGCTGTTGCGCCGTGACCAGCGTATCGACATAGGCGCGCACGCGCGGCGGCATATGTTCGGGTTCGATCCCGATCCTGCCTGCGCCCTTCAGAGCAGCGGGAAGTTCGGCGCGCCACTCATCCCCCATCCCATCGTTCCAGGCGGCGATGCGATCCACCCGTGCCGCGGCCTGTGCGGTGTTTAGATCAATCGTCGGTGTGATCAGCAGGCTCTCGCCATCACGCGACACAACAAGGATCGTGGGGCGCCCAAATTCCATATGCAGGTAATCGTAATACCCCGTCAGGTAATAGACATTGTCGTCATCGGTGATCAGGGCCACATCCAAACCGGTCTGGCGCATACGAGCGCGCAGGTTTTGCATCCTTATGTCAAATGTCATCATTTTTCGCCCGTTACCGGAAGCCGGTCGCGCACAAGCGCCGTCCAAAAGTCGACACCGATTGGCAAGAGCGTATCGTTGAAATCATAGTCATTTGCGTGCAGAGGCTGACCGTGCGGGCCGGTTTCACCATTGCCCAGCAGGGCAAAACATCCCGGCACCGCTGCGCTGAAATGCGCGAAATCTTCGGAGAAACTCATCGGCTGACGATCTGGCAGTGTATCGAGCCCGATTTGTTGCGACACGCGAATTGCGGCGTCTGTCGGGTCGGGGGCATTGATTGTCTCGATGAACTCGGTTCTGAAGTCGACCTTGACGTCAACGCCATGCGCGCTTGCAATACCGTTCGCGATTTGGCGCATCAGCCGTTCGATTTGATCGCGGTCTTCGGGGCTGCGTGCGCGAGCGTCGCCTTTGAGCGTCGCATGCCCGGGAAGGACATTGCGCTGCCCGTCGGTCAGGAATTCGGTGACAGACACGACCGCCCCTGCCCCCGGCGGCAGCTTGCGTGATACAATCGTCTGAAGCGCCTGAACGATCTCTGCACCAATGGTAATGGCATCGCGCCCCGCCTGTGGCATCGAGGCATGTCCGCCCTGCCCCGCAATGGTGATTTCAAACAGGCTTTCGGAGGAACACATCAATCCATGCCGCGTGGACATTTGACCGACTGGCGCACCGGGCAGGTTGTGAATGGCATAAACCTCTTCTATCGGGAAATTGTCGAGAACACCTTCGTCCAACATCGCTTTGGCCCCAAGCCCAAGCTCTTCGTTTGGCTGGAACATAAAAACAACGGTGCCGCTGAACCCCGGATCAGCCGCCAACGCCTGTGCTGCACCAAGGAGCATGGTCATATGCCCGTCATGCCCGCAGGCGTGCATCACGCCGGGGTTCTGTGACACGTAGCTGTGCGTGCTGGCCTCCTCTATGGGCAGTGCATCCATGTCGGCGCGCAATCCGATTGCCCGGTTGCCGGACCCGGCCTTGAGGACGCCAACGACGCCCGCGCCTTCATGAACCTCCAGGCCATACTCACGTAGCAGGCTTGCTATTTTGGCTTTTGTCCGCGTCTCCTTGAACCCAAGTTCCGGTGTCTGGTGGAACGCCTGCCTCAAACGGCTTAGGTCAGCTATTTCTTTCCCCATTGAAGCCTCCATCCCTCCACGCCGCGCACATAGCGCCATTTCTCTTCAATTGCCCGATCTCGTTGGTAGGGCACGAATCTGCTTTGGTCCACAAGAACACTTTGGAAATGATTGATCGCGGCGCGGCGATTTTGAGCCTGCTTAAGTGACATTGCCAGCACTGTCATAAGAGATTGCAACAGGCGCTTTTAAAATCCCGAGTATGGCAGCTGGCCCTGTATTGGGCCCGGTCAGCACAGCAATGTCCAAAAATTCAAAAAAAATTCCCCAACCTGAGAATAATCCGACCACTTGACGCGTTAGTCCTAGCAGAACGACTGAAACTTCAAACGTCTGCATCGGAAAGGACATGCGCCATGCGACTGAAAGCAATCTCGGCCCTCACAGTTTTTACCACCGCAATGATCATGGCCTTTGCAGATGGTCAGACTGCCGAGCCCGGCCTTCCGGTGCCGGATGCTGTAGGAGATGCCCGCGAATTGGGCGCAAGCGATGCCCGATTGGCCACCTGATCGCACCAATTCAAACTCACCTCCTCAAGTCGATTTTCTAGAAAGGTTTTTTTACACAGTTTTTTTCCATAGCAATCCCTTCCCCTTAGTTTGGTAACGAGTGACTGGCAGCCGCATTATTTCGCGGCTGTCTTTTTCGTTTGAGCGCACGGCACCAACAAAACCACCTTAAAAAGGTTCATAAATTCAGTATCTTAAACCCATTCGCGTTGTCGTCAGCATCTTTTTTTCATGGTTGTGAAATTTTTCCGCATCCCGCCGCGTATCTCCAACAACAAAAGCAAAAACGACGCTGACGACAACGCGAATGGGTTTAAGATACTGAATTTATG
>JBCAZO010000005.1:0-18747 GCA_038532975.1 Pseudomonadota bacterium | reverse complement strand
TGCAAAGCAAATGATTGCGCTGATGGATGTTCCTGCGCACTGGTCTGAACCGGGTCTTAAATGCATCGGGACTGGCGCTGCGGCATTGGCGGAGCATCTGCGCGTCGATGTCGCGCCTGCCAAATATGCACCAGGGTCTGCTGTAGCGCGCATTGCCGCAAAGCGTTGGCAAACTGAGACAGCACGACCTACTCCTCTTTACCTTAAACCTCCCGATGCTGCGCCATCGCGAGGTGTAGCGCCGGTTATGTTGGATCATGGCACCTGAGGATCTGGCGGCCTTGCACGAACGTGCTTTTACTGGGCAGGGCCGAGCGTGGAGTGCCAGCGAGTTTTTCGAACTTTTGCAAAATGACACAATATTGCTTGTCGGGGACAATAACGCCTTTGCGCTGGGACGCGTGGTGGCAGATGAGGCAGAGCTGTTGACGATTGTCTGCGACCCAGAGTGCCGCCGCCAAGGTCTGGCACGTGATCGGCTGCAGATGCTGGAGCAGCATGCCAAAGAGAGCGGCGCATCGCGGATTTTTCTTGAGGTGGCTTCCACCAATACTCCGGCGATACAACTTTATAAACATTCACAATTTACCGAGATTGGCCGACGCAAAAGGTATTATGATACTCCAAACGGCCGCGTGGATGCTGTCGTTATGGAAAAGTGTTTGGGTTGATGCTCTAGATGGCGGTGCTGTGTCCGGCACGGCTAAGGTCGTAGGCATCGAAGCTGCGCGCGATCATGCGCGTGAGGGAACGTGCCTCGGAGGGTACAAAGAGCCCATCTTTACGCACATCCAAAATGCCTTCAAATTCATTTGAGGTTTTTTGGAACATGTCTTGTATGCGTTTGCGTGAGACATCGAAGCTGCTGCAGATTTCGTCGGTTGATATGTGGAAATCACACATGACCGCCTCGATCAGGCGCGCGCGCATCAGGTCTTCGCCCTTGAAGCAATGCCCACGGCTTGTTGCAAAATTGCCCGCCCGGATCGCCTTGGTATAGGCGCCGGTTGCAGAGGCGTTTTGCGCATAACCTTGAGGAAACCTCGAAATAGCTGAAGCCCCAAGCCCAACCAAAGCTTCGGTCGTGTCGTCCGTGTAGCCTTGGAAGTTGCGGCGCAGGCGCCCGTCGGCTTTGGCTGTGCTTAGGCCGTCTTCAGGTGTGGCGAAATGGTCGATGCCTATTTCCTGGTATCCATCCCAGGCAAAGAGCCTGCGGGCGGTTTCAAAAAGCTCAAGCCGCTCTTCGGGCGTGGGCATCGCGTCGGATGGAATCAGCTGTTGCCGCTTTGCCATCCAAGGCACATGTGCATAGCCATAGAGTGCGACGCGATCAGGCGAGAGCGACAAGAGTTTCTGTACGCTTTCGGTGATGCGTTTGCGGCTCTGATGCGGAAGACCGTACAGGATGTCCGTGTTCAGGCTTTTGATGCCACGTGCGCGAATGGCCTCAACGGCGTCGCGCGTGATCTCGTAGCTTTGAAGCCGGCCAATGGTTTGCTGGATAACTGGGTCAAAATCCTGCACGCCGATGGACGCGCGGTTCATACCGGCGGCGGCCAAGGCGTCAAGACGCGCCTCATCAATCTCATTGGGATCGATTTCGACGGAGAATTCCGTGTCCGAGCCGAAGGGAATTGTTTCGCGAATTTTTCCAGCCAATTCGGTCATCATTGGTGCGGACAAAAGTGTTGGCGTTCCGCCGCCCCAATGCAACCGCGACAAAGAGATGTCTTCGGGCAAGGCTTCTTTCAGGAGATCAAGTTCGGATTTCAGAACTTCGAGATAAGCAATGACTGGCGCATCGTTCTGCGTGCCCTGTGTGCGGCATGCACAGAACCAGCACAGCCGACGGCAAAATGGGATGTGCAAGTAAAGCGAGATGGCGCTGCCCTTTGGCAGGGTCTCGATCCACGTGCGAAAATGACCATCCTTTACATCCTCCGAGAAGTGCGGAGAGGTTGGATAGCTTGTGTACCGCGGCAATTTGGCATCGAACAGGCCGAGCCGTGCCAGTTGTTTTTTCTCAATCATATGGGATAGGTTAAGTTAGGGTGTTCATTTTAACTTTGATCTCGATCAAGCTCGAGGCTTTGGAAAGCATATGCTTAACGATCTAAAAAACTCCGCACCGCGGGATTGCGGGGATTGTCCTATTCGCCATCGGGCCGTGTGCGCCCGTTGCGAAGCTGACGAATTGGAACAGCTTGATCAGATCAAGTATTATAGAAGCTTTGAGGCAGGTCGTACCGTCATCTGGGCCGGAGACCAGATGGATTTTGTCGGCTCGGTTGTGACGGGGATCGCCACCCTGACCCAAACAATGGAAGACGGGCGCACCCAGATGGTGGGGCTTTTGTTGCCTAGCGACTTTGTTGGTCGGCCTGGTCGAGAGACAGCTGCCTACGACGTTGTTGCCGTGTCGGATATGGTCATGTGCTGTTTCCGAAAGGGACCTTTCGAAGAAATGATGGCGCGCACGCCGCATGTGGCGCAGCGGTTGTTGGAAATGACTCTTGATGAGTTGGACGCCGCGCGAGAATGGATGCTGCTTTTGGGGCGCAAGACGGCACGTGAGAAAATTGCATCCTTCCTGTCGATACTCGCCCGACGCAACGCCACGTTGAATTTAAGCCAAACAACCGGCGCATTGATGTTCGATCTGCCTTTGACCAGAGAAGCGATGGCGGATTACCTTGGTTTAACACTTGAGACAGTCAGTCGTCAGATTTCAGCTCTAAAGAAAGACGGTGTGATCGAATTGCAGGGTAAGCGGTTGGTAAAAGTCCCCGATTTTGACCGGCTACTGGATGAAGCCGGAGATGACAGCGACGGCGGGGTGCTGAGCTAGCCTTATTTCACAACAATGTGAATAGGATAGGCGCTCTCTAAGCGCCAGTTCGTGCTATTCGATCTAATACCCATTTAGCAGATGTCGGATAAATCGTTGTGAAAAAGAAGGCCAAACGCAGCCAACCTGCCAAATTGAAGAAGAACCAATCTAGCACTCCGCAAGCTCCTATTACTCCAGACCGGCGTAAATTTCTGAACAAAATGGCGTGGATTGGCGTGGGCGTCGTTGTTCTGGGCGGTGCAACAGTGTTCGGGACGCGCTCGGTTCGGGCCAAAGTGGCTGAGCGTGATTTGACGCGCTTGGGTCAAGGCGTGCCCACTGTTGTGCAAGTCCACGATCCGCAATGTCCGACATGCAATGCGTTGCAAAGTCAGACGCGCCAAGCTCTCAAGGGATTTGAGCAAGACAAGTTGCAATATCTGGTGGCAGACATCAAAACCCAAGAAGGTCTGTCTTTTGCCGGGCGTTATGGAGTGCCGCACGTGACTTTGTTGCTGTTCGATAGTGAGGGCAATTTGGTCGAAACCCTGCAAGGGATGCGCCAAGCCTCAGAACTGCGCGCGTCTTTCGAAAAGCTTGCAAGATAGGGCGCCTAGCGCGCCATGAGAATAGGCACTGGCGCGCGTTCCAACATGCCGCGTGTCGCACCCCCAAAGACAGCTTCGCGAAACCGGGAATGTCCATATGCACCCATGACGATTAGGTCAGCCTGAGTGTCGAGTGCGTGACGAGACAAAACGTCCGACACGCGGGGCATGTTTTTTGACAACACATCAATATCGACCTTGATGCCGTGCCGAGCTAGATATTGTGAGAGCAGCCCACCAGGATCAGACCTATCCGGTCCGTGATCAGGAGGGTCAATCATCACGACAGTGACTTTTTCCGCTTCTTTAAGGATATCCAAGCTTGCGCGGATCGCTTTCAATGCTTCCGGGCTTTCGTTCCAGGCAATTAAGATATGCCTGTGCTGCGTGGCCATGGGCGCGTCATCAGGCAAGATCAGCGTCGGCGCATGCGCATCGAACATAACAGACTCCGTCAATGGCTCAGCTTCGGGCCCGCGGCTAGGTCCGTAGGGCGATGGTAGTATAGCCAAATCCGAAAATCGCGCCTTGGACGCGACTAGGTGTCCCATATCGACCAATTGCACCATGCCTTGACTACATGACCAACTGACGTCCGTCTGGGTTTTTAACATTTTGAGTACAGTGCTTTCGATTTCAATGGCCTCCTGTTGGCACGACTCTAGCCTGTCAGACAGGGCAATCGCGGTGCCGCCAGCAAAGAAAAAATCAGAGCTGAAACGGTTCACGCCAAGGCAAAGAACGTCGAGATGAGCCTGATGCGCGGCGGCAAGGGCAGCAGCATGGGTGAGTGTTGGTTTCACCAATGATGTGTTGGAGAACGCGCAAAATAGATTTTTCCAGGCCATCTAAGGATCCTTCCAATAAACGCCGCGCTTAAGAATGTTACGTAAGGCTCTGCTCAATTTCTTTGATGTCAATCAAATCAAACATTTTCCTTCGAAGGCTTTGAAAATCTTGACTCAGATCAATGTAGGCCCCCGGCCTTCTGTCCATAAGCATGCATGTCTGAAAGTGCCTGTACGTGTGCTCAGCTCGTGCAGAGAAGCGACAAAGGGACAAGAAAATGCTGAACTACATCAAGCTTATCGCGTTGGGGCTCATCACCTTTTTCGCGTTGATCGCTGCAAATTATGCTCGCGATCTGGCCTATCTGGTCAACGCTTTGACGATAGCACTTGTGGCGGGCGGAATGTTCGTCTGGGTGCTGCGCAACACTGATGAGCCCGCCGATACGCGGGATTATTCTAATGAGTATATGGATGGTGTGATCCGGGCCGGGGTCATCGCAACGGCGCTTTGGGGCGTTGTTGGATTTCTGGCTGGCACATTCATTGCTTTCCAACTCGCCTTTCCGGGGCTCAACTTTGAATGGGCGCAAGGATATATGAATTTTGGGCGTCTCAGACCGCTGCACACCAGTGCGGTGATCTTTGCGTTTGGGGGCAACGCCCTTATCGCCACGTCCTTCTATGTGGTTCAGCGCACCTCGGCGGCGCGTCTTTGGGGCGGTAATCTTGCCTGGTTCGTGTTCTGGGGTTTTCAGCTTGTTATCGTTCTGGCGGCAACGGGGTATCTACTCGGCGCGACGCAGGGCAAAGAATATGCGGAACCTGAATGGTACGTCGATTGGTGGCTGACCATCGTCTGGGTGGCCTATCTGGCTGTCTTCGTAGGCACGCTGGTGAAGCGCAAAGAGCCGCACATCTATGTCGCAAACTGGTTCTATCTGAGCTTCATCATCACGGTTGCCATGCTGCACCTGATTAACAACCTTTCAATCCCGGTCTCAATCTGGGGCTCCAAGTCGGTTCAGTTATTCAGCGGCGTCCAGGATGCCATGACGCAATGGTGGTACGGCCATAACGCCGTGGGCTTCTTTCTGACCGCCGGGTTCCTGGCGATGATGTACTACTTTGTCCCAAAGCAGGCCGGTCGCCCGGTTTACAGCTATAAACTGTCGATCATTCACTTCTGGGCGCTGATCTTCCTCTATATCTGGGCGGGTCCGCACCACTTGCACTACACTGCTCTGCCGGACTGGGCCTCGACCCTTGGTATGGTGTTTTCGGTGATCCTGTGGATGCCTTCATGGGGTGGCATGATCAACGGTCTGATGACGCTCTCAGGCGCGTGGGACAAGCTGCGCACCGACCCCGTGATCCGGATGATGGTGATCTCGCTTGGTTTCTACGGCATGTCGACCTTTGAAGGGCCGATGATGTCGATCCGCGCGGTCAACAGCCTGTCGCACTACACCGACTGGACAATTGGCCATGTGCATTCCGGTGCTCTGGGCTGGAATGGTATGATCACATTTGGATGCCTCTACTTCCTGGTGCCAAAGCTCTGGAACAAGGAACGGCTCTATAGCCTCAGCCTTGTGAGCTGGCACTTCTGGCTCGCCACGATTGGCATCATCCTCTACGCCGCATCCATGTGGGTGACCGGCATTATGGAGGGCCTGATGTGGCGTGAAGTAGATGCCAACGGCTTCCTGGTGAACTCCTTCGCGGACACCGTGTCTGCCAAGCTGCCGATGTATGTCGTGCGGGGTCTTGGCGGGGTGATGTTCGTCGCTGGTGCAATCATCATGTGCTACAATCTTTACATGACCGTTCGTCGGAGCCCGGCTGTCCAAGCCGATAACTCCGCGGTCCCGGCCGAGTAAGAGGAGGGACACACAATGGCTATTCTCGACAAACATAAAGTTCTTGAGAAAAACGTAACCCTGTTGGCAATCTTCGCCTTCCTTGTGGTGACCGTCGGGGGCATCGTGCAGATCGCACCGCTCTTCTGGCTGGAAAACACGATCGAAGAGGTTGAGGGCATGCGCCCCTACACGCCTCTGGAGTTGGCGGGGCGCGATATCTACATCCGCGAAGGATGTTATGTCTGCCACAGCCAGATGATCCGCCCGATGCGGGACGAAGTGGAGCGGTACGGGCATTACAGCCTCGCGGCTGAGAGCAAGTACGACCACCCGTTCCAATGGGGATCTAAGCGTACCGGACCCGATCTGGCGCGTGTGGGTGGCCGCTATTCGGATGCCTGGCATCTTGATCACCTGCGCGACCCGCAGTCGGTGGTGCCTGAGTCGGTCATGCCAAAATACGGCTACCTCGAAGATCGCCTGATCGACGGCGAATATATCGAAGATCTGCTGAAAACGCACCGTTTCGTAGGTGTGCCTTATACCGACGAGATGATCGAAAATGCGCAGGCAGATTTCCAGGTTCAGGCGAACCCTGATGAGGATTTCGAAGGTCTTCTGGAGCGCTATGGCGAGACAGTTCAGGTGCGCAACTTTGATGCCGCCCCAGGTATCAGCGAGGCTGATGCGCTGATCGCATATCTGCAAATGCTGGGCACGTTGGTTGATTTCTCGACTTTCACGCCAGTGGCCAGCCGGTAAAGGAGAAAACGGATGGAAACCTATACACTTCTCCGCGCCTTCGCAGACAGCTGGATGTTGCTGGCGCTCTTCACCTTCTTTGTCGGCGTGGTCATCTGGGTCATGCGCCCGGGTGCTACAAACGCCTATGACAGTGTGTCGCGTATCCCCTTCCGGCACGAAAACGCACCTGCGTCCGACCACGGACCTGCCTCTGAGGAGGATTGAGACATGGCTCAAAAACCAGAAGATAAACCCGATGTCGGAACCACAGGTCATGAGTGGGACGGAATCGAAGAGCTGAACAACCCTTTGCCGCGCTGGTGGGTTTGGGTATTCTACATCACTATCATCTGGGGCCTTTGGTACACAGTGGCTTATCCCGCTTGGCCGATGATTTCAGGTGCGACCGAGGGCTATATGGGTTGGTCCACGCGGGCCAATGTGGCCGCTGATATCGAAGAAGCCGAAGCTGCAAATGCTGAAATCAACACTCGGCTGGCCAGTGTCGAACTCTCTGAAATTACGAGCGATGCTGAGCTTCAGGGCTATGCCCGCTCTGCTGGTGAGGCGGTGTTCAACACCTGGTGCGTGCAATGTCATGGCCGTGAGGGTGGTGGATTTGTCGGCTACCCAACCTTGTCAGATGATGATTGGCTTTGGGGCGGCACGATGGAAGACATTCATCTCACCATCAGCCACGGCATCCGCAACGAGGAAGACCCCGATGCGCGCTACTCCGAAATGCCGGCCTTTGGACGCGATGAGTTGTTGGCCGAAGAAGAGATCGAGCAAGTGGTCAATTACGTGATGTCCTTGTCAGGCGAGGCGCAGGACGCCGCTCAGGTTGAGGCGGGCGCAGTGGTCTATGCCGACAATTGCGCGGCGTGTCATGGTGAAGCGGCGGAAGGTGATATCTTCCAGGGCGCACCGAATCTGAATGATGCGATCTGGCTTTATGGTGGGGACTACGCGTCTCTCATGGAGACAGTGAACAACGCTCGTTTTGGTGTCATGCCCAGTTGGACCAACCGTCTGAGTGAGGCTGAGATTCGCGCTGTAACGGCCTATGTCCACCAGCTTGGTGGCGGCGAATAAAAAACAATCCCCGGGGTCATTTGATCCCGAGGACATAGCACCGACCTTTCCCTCCTGTTCGCGCATTTTTGGAAAGGTCGGTGCACTTTTTATCGGCGGCCCCAGATGAAAGAGCCTGGACGACCCCATCGCCGCCCGCGCCAAGGCCAGGGATCACCTCGAGACACGGGCGGCTGTACCGGTGGGAGCAAGGGTCGTTTATACACGACGGCGGGCCACACGGTGTGCTTCAAGTTCGGCGCCAGCGCGGGTGTCAAACCGCTCCGAGGCTGGCCAATGTGAGCGAACTTTCCCATTGGTCATTGCGTCAGTCCGGGTTGCGGTGCGGAACGTATCTGAAAATATAGATAACATCTCATTTCCTTTCCTGATGAGAACATGCCTTTATTTATGGATATTCTTGACGCAATATGCGACTCAGGAAAAAATCAATTATGTAAGATTTAATTACATATGGATTGGAAAGACCTGCCTCCGCTTACTGCTCTGCGCGCTTTTCATGCGCTGGCTGAGACAGGTTCGGCTGTTGCTGCTGGCATGATGCTCAATGTCAGTCATGCTGCGGTCAGCCAGCAAATCAAGGCGCTTGAGGGTCATATTGGTGTTCCACTGGTTGATCGTTCCGGGCGCACATTGTCTTTAACCCCTGCAGGCGAAGAGCTTGCCGAAGCATTGAAATCCGGATTTGGAACTATGGCGCGTGTTGTGGCGACATTGACAGGCGCGGATGCAAACCGGCCTGTGCATGTGTCAACCACGTCGCTTTTTGCCACCACCTGGCTGATGCCGCGCCTGATGGATTTTCAGTCGAAACACCCTGACATTGACCTAATGGTCAATCCGTCTGCGGAGCTTTTCGATCCGGAGCCAGGTGGCATCGATGTCGGTTTGCGCTTTGGTTCTGGTGATTGGCCGGGCTTGGAAGCGGAAATGCTCGTGCCGACGGATATTGCCATCACGGCTGCGCCGTCCCTAGTCGGTGATTGTGTGATCGAATGCCCAGAAGACCTGCTACAATTTCCCTGGTTGGAAGAACTGGGCACAAGTGAATCCACCGATTGGCTGCGCAAACACGGGGTGGTAGAGGGACGCGCGAAGCGGATCACGCAAGTCCCGGGTAACCTGATGCTGGACGGTGCTCGTGCTGGGCAGGGGGTGATCAGCACGGCTATGTCCTCGGTTAAAGATGATATAACGTCAGGACGTCTGCGCTTGCTCTTTTTGGACCGTGGAGAGACTGGCTATCACATAGTGACCCGCCCCGGCGTTATGCGGCCCAATGCCAAAGCGTTTGTCACTTGGCTCAAACGGCAAAAATCATCGGCATCTGAATGACATAACATTTGTTGTGACGCCGCAAAGTTTGACTCAGGTCAAGGTGCTTGATGCCCTAGCATGAGATGAAACCCATGCGAAACAGGAGAAAAAGAGGTCATTCACGTGCCCGCTGATTCAGATAATGCCCCACAAAGCCTTTACGCTGCTCGGGAACCCGTGTTCCCCAAGCGCGTAAGCGGTTGGTTTCGTAACCTGAAATGGGTCATCATGATCGTGACCCTTGGCATTTATTACCTGACGCCCTGGATCCGCTGGGACCGTGGCCCGCAGCTTCCGGATCAGGCCGTTCTGGTTGATATGGCGCACAGGCGGTTCTTTTTCTTTTGGATCGAGATATGGCCGCACGAATTTTACTTCGTGGCAGGTCTATTGGTTATGGCAGGCCTGGGTCTGTTTCTATTCACATCTGCTATGGGTCGCGTTTGGTGTGGCTATGCTTGCCCTCAAACTGTGTGGACGGATCTTTTCATTCTTGTCGAGCGCTGGATCGAAGGCGATCGCAACGCGAGGTTGCGCTTGCATCGGCAGAAGAAATGGGATGTGCGCAAAATCCGTCTTCGTCTGACAAAATGGACGGTCTGGCTTGTTATTGCGCTACTGACCGGCGGGGCGTGGGTATTTTACTTTACCGATGCGCCTACGCTTTTAGTCGACCTGTTCACACTTAACGCTCACCCCATTGCCTACACAACTATTGCCATTCTGACGGCCACAACCTTTTTCTTTGGTGGCTTCGCGCGCGAACAGATTTGCATCTATGCCTGTCCATGGCCGCGAATTCAGGCGGCGATGATGGACGAAGACACGTTAACGATCGGGTATCGTGAATGGCGTGGTGAGCCACGCAAGCACTCCGACGAGGTTAAGGCTGGAGAGACGCAGGGCGACTGTATTGATTGCATGGCCTGCGTGAACGTCTGCCCCATGGGCATCGACATTCGTGACGGGCAGCAGATGGAGTGTATCACCTGCGGGCTTTGCATTGATGCCTGTGATGACATCATGGCCAAGATTGGCAAGCCACGTGGCTTGATAGATTATCTGGCTCTGACCGACGAAGAGTTTGAGCGACAAGGCAAGCCACCGAAGAAAGTGATGAGTCACATCCTGCGACCACGCACGATCATGTATACAACTCTATGGTCGCTTGTTGGGTTGGGTCTGTTGTTCGCGCTCTTTATCCGTTCGGATATCGAAATGACTGTGGCCCCTGTCCGCAATCCAACCTTTATCACCCTTTCAGATGGCTCGGTCCGCAACACCTATGAGGTGCGTTTGCTGAACAAGCATGGGGATGACAGGCCGTTTCGGCTGTCGGTGTCTGGTGATCCGGCGATCCGTTTGCAGCTTGAGGGCACACCTTACGAAACCGTGGATGTGCCTGCCAACAAAACGCACCTGCAGCGCGTTTACCTCATTGCGCCTGCTGGTTCCGATCCGGCGCAATCCGAGAGATCAGATGTACGGCTTTGGGTCGAAGACATCTCAAACGGTGACCGCGCTTATAAAGACACGATTTTCAACGGGAAGGGCAACTGATGACCGAACGCAAGATTACTGGCATGCATGTGTTTTTTGGGTTCCTCGCGGCGTTTGGTGTAATCATCGCGGTGAACTTCACCCTGGCATACTCCGCGGTAAAAACCTTCCCTGGCGTAGAGGTAAAGAATTCCTACGTCGCCAGCCAAACCTTTGATGATCGACGCGCTGCTCAGCAAGAGCTGGGCTGGAAGGTTGAGGCCACCCATGCCCAGGGGCAGTTGCGTCTAAGTATTCGTGATGACAATGGCCGTCCTGTAAAGGCGGCTCAGATTCACGCCACTGTCGGCCGTGCGACGCATGTGCGCGAAGACAGCCAGCCGGAGTTTCGCTTTGACGGGATATCGTATGTTGCACCGCTGGAATTGTCGGACGGGAACTGGAATGTCCGAATGCGCGCATTGTCGACGGATGGCACCGAATTTCAACAACGTGTTGTCCTGATCAAGGAGTAAGGGAGCCCGTGACCGCCACCCTTAAACAACCTGTCTCTGCCTGTCCGGCCTGCTCGGTTGTCCCGGCGGCGGAAGCATTGGCTGAGACAAAACCTGTTTCGGGTGATATCGCACTTTCACTGCCTACGATCCATTGTGCCGCCTGTATTTCCAAGATTGAACGCGGCCTGGCGGCTCACCCCGGCGTGCTTGCCGCACGTGTGAACCTTACACTCAAACGCGCCACTATTGAGGCTGAGCCGGATGTGACAGCAGCCATTTTGTGCAACGTCGTTGAAGGGCTAGGATATGAGGCGCATGAGCTTGATCCGAGTGCCTTGAATGCGACCAGCACGGATCGCGCCGGTCGTGAGCTTTTGATGCGGCTTGCCGTGGCTGGCTTTGCAATGATGAATGTCATGCTCTTGTCGGTTTCGGTCTGGTCCGGGGCAGAGGCCGCAACACGCGATATGTTCCACTGGATATCGGCTGCTATTGCCTTGCCTGCGATTGCGTTTTCCGGTCAGCCTTTCTTTCGCAACGCGTGGACCGCGCTTCGGCAGGCACGGTTAAATATGGATGTGCCGATTTCGCTAGCCATTGGGCTTGCTGTAGTCACATCTCTTTGGGAGACGTCGCTATCCGGACATCACGCTTATTTCGACGCGGCCATTGCGCTGACCTTTTTTCTGCTGATCGGACGGTACTTGGATCATCGCACGCGGGCTGTTGCACGGTCTGCCGCTGAAGAACTGACCGCGCTGGAAGTGCCTCGGGCGTGGCGTGTCGTGGATGGCGCGGAAAAAGAGGTGTCCATTTCCGATATTGCCGTTGGCGATCTGGTGCGTGTACGCCCCGGTGGGCGCGTGCCTGTGGATGGTGACATTGTCGAGGGGCAATCCGAGATTGATCGTTCACTGCTGACTGGTGAAACCCTTCCGGTTTTTGCGCAAGAAGGGCTTGCGGTGTCGGCAGGTGAGGTCAACCTGACTGGTCCTTTGACTATCCGAGCCAGCGCCGTTGGTCGAGACACGTCACTTCACCGCATGGCTGATCTGGTGGCAATCGCTGAATCCGGTCGCTCACGCTACACGTCTTTGGCCGATAGCGCCGCCAAGCTCTATGCACCTGGTGTGCACATATTGTCGGCCTTGGCCTTTGTGGGCTGGTATCTTTACACATTTGACATGCGCACAGCCCTCAATATTGCGGCGGCAGTGTTGATCATAACATGCCCCTGCGCGCTTGGGCTGGCTGTTCCAGCCGTTACCACTGCAGCATCGGGGCGACTTTTCCGCAAAGGAATGTTGATCAAGCATGAAACCGCGCTGGAGCGGCTTGCGCAGGTGGACACTGTGGTTTTCGACAAGACAGGGACACTGACAGAAGGTTTGCCTGAATTGACAAATCTAGAGCAGTTGCCGCGCCCGGATGTTGAGCTTGCCATGGCGTTGGCGGCGCAATCGAGCCATCCCCTGGCGAAGGCGATTTTCCGTGCTGCTTTGGATGCAGGATTTGCTGCCGCACAAGTCAGTGAAGCACGTGAAGTTCCGGGATATGGCGTTGAAGCTGTTTTTGAAGGCCAGCCGGTGCGTCTTGGTCGCGCCAAATGGCTTGGCGCCGAACCGCTGGCCGAGACCGCCAGCTATCTGCAAATTGGTGAGGAAGTGCCGCTGGCTTTCCGTTTCAAGGATGCACTAAGGGCAGGTGCGGAAGATGCGGTGCGCACACTTCGCGAAAGCGGTAAGACGGTGTGCTTGATGTCGGGCGATACTACCCCTGCGGTCGAAGCGCTGGCGCGGCGGCTTGGTATTGAAAACTGGATGTCAGAGGCCTTACCGGAACATAAAGCGCGCCGCATTCAGGACATGACCCAAGATGGTGCGCATGTCTTGATGGTTGGCGATGGCCTTAACGATACGGCGGCCCTTGCGGCGGCGCATGTGTCGATCTCTCCGGCTTCGGCCCTTGATGCGGCTCGTGTTGCCAGTGACATAGTGCTCTTGGGCAATGATTTGTCGCCGGTGTCTGATGCCTGTACAACTGCGAAATCCGCCACCAAACGAATTCGTGAAAACTTTCGCATCGCGACACTCTACAACATCATTGCCGTGCCACTGGCGGTCGCCGGACTGGCCACACCGCTGATCGCGGCCTTGGCGATGTCGGCAAGTTCGATTACCGTTTCGCTCAATTCGCTGCGCGTGAAAGGTCGTGGATGAACATTCTGACCTATCTTATCCCGATCTCGCTCATTCTGGGCGGGCTCGGACTTGGGTTTTTCATATGGACGGTGAAGACTAATCAGTATGACGATCCAGATGGCGACGCACAGCGAATCCTGAGCGACGAATACGATGATCGGCCCAAACCATAAGGTGAGCCGATTGCGTGTTTCTGTTAAATATGTAGCTTAAACACCACCAGGCTGGATTGTTTCGCAGGTAATCTGCTTTGCTTGTAAACGTCGACAGGCAAGATCAGCGGTCTCTTCGGTCAATCCCATAAAGTTGGCGTCAAACCCGGTGTTGCGCTTGACCACTTTGCGCAGGCTGCCATCCAGCGTTTCCATTTCGTTCAAAGCCGTTTGCAAGAGGACCTTGCGCGCTTTGTATTGGCTCGGATACTGCCCAACATTGATGCCCCAATGACGCCCACCGGATGTAGAAAGCCGTGTGACCACTTCTTGAACAGGGTCTTCTGCAGGTTCAGCCTTTGCAATTTGCAGGCTGGCAGGACGTATCTTGGGCGACAAAGTTGGCTCCGCTGGAGCCACGGCGAGAATTGCCGCCTGTACTTCTGGCTCAGAAGACGTACCAACAGCCGCCAAGAGTGCCTTTTCGATGTCTGATTTGTTGGCCACCAGAACTGGGGCCTCCTCGGTGGGCACCGGTGTAGTTGTGGGTTTCGCGCCAGGGCGTATTTGCGGGCGTAAGCTTTTCTTTACAGCGGCAGCGGCAACAAGGCGCACGGTACGGCCGGTGCCGCCGGGAACCGAATGACCATCTCCGCGGCCAGCTTTGCCCATGTAAGGCGGCTTTGCAGGGCGCAGCAGGGCTGTGCGCGTAGGTGCGCGACGAAAGCCCAGATCAAGAAGTTCGGCTACTTTGGCATTGCGCGTTGCGGTGGAACGTCCGCCGAAAACTGTCGCGATGATGCGTTCATTTCCGCGTTCTGCTGACGCCGTGAGGTTGAAACCAGCCGCGCGGGTGTAGCCCGTCTTGATGCCGTCTGCACCACGATAGCTGCGCAAGAGTTTACGGTTCGTGTGATAGACCTTGGTTCCACCTGCGTTCGCAGTAATGCGGGAAAAAAGATTGTAGTATTCAGGGTAATCATAAAACAAATGCCGCCCCATGATAGTCATGTCGCGGGCCGTGGACAGGTGACCTTTTTCAGTAAGCCCATGGGCGTTCTTGAATGTTGTTCGTGTCATGCCAAGCGCTTTAGCCGTGCGGTTCATGCGCCGCGCAAATGCTGCTTCAGAGCCCTCGATTGCTTCGGCCAGAGCGGTAGAGGCATCGTTTGCTGATTTGATCGCTGCTGCACGGATGAGATACCGGAGTTGGATCTTTTGCCCTGCACGCAGCCCTAATTTGCTCGGCGGTTCGCTCGCGGCATGCTTGGAGATGCGCACCGGCGTGTCCAAGCTGATCTCGCCATTCTCCACCGCTTCAAATACCACGTAAAGCGTCATCATCTTGGTGAGCGATGCCGGGTGAAGCCGTGTGTCGGCGTTTCGCGAATGCAGCACCTTGCCGCTGCGCGCGTCCATCACCAGTGCTGCATAAGGGGCTGCTGCCGCGCTTAACGGGACCACCACTAACATCCAAATGGTAGCCAAAGCCACCAGACCCCAGCGAAGGGGCTGCCTGTTGCGCGTTCTCATGGAACTGCTCTTTCTCTGCCTCGTTGACCGCCGATTATTTCGACTGGCCTCGTTTTAATTGTCAAAACAGTAGCATAGAGGTCTCTTTGAATAAAGTCTGAATTTTCATAGATTTCGGGTGCGATCTATCAGAAAATCAACAATATGTTGCGCCCCCACTTGGCCGTGCAACAAAACCTTCGATTGTGGCAGGAATGTGTCAAATTGGCTGGGGGTCAGGTTGTAGTTCATGTTTAGATCAAGCAAAAGGCCCGGGGAAATGTCCCGGGCCTTACTTCAAGTCCGTAGTTTTAGTTCAGAGCCGCATCCGTGATGGCATGCGTCCAAGCAGCTTCACCGGGATGGCTGGTGATTACTGGATCTGATCCACCTGCCAAAAGTGATTGAACTGTCCGTTCGAAATCTGCGGGATCGAGCGCGCCGCTTGAGCCAGCGGTTAGTTTGGCAACCTCGCCCATCATGCGCTTTTGGTGCTTCTCTGTTTGCGCACCGGTCTCATCATTGTCGAGCACTATCAAAGCCGCATCATCCGGGTTTTCCTCGGCCCATTTCCACCCCTTCATTGAAGCACGTACAAAGCGCGTCATCTTGTCGACAAAGGCCGGATCTTCGAGGTTTTCCTCCAGAACGTACATGCCGTCCTCAAGTGTTGCGACACCCTGGTCTTCATACTTGAACACCACCAGGTCGTCCGGGCTAAGTCCTGCATCGATGATTTGCCAATACTCATTATACGTCATGGTCGAAACGCAAGCCGCCTGACCTTGCAGGATCGGATCGACGTTGAACCCTTGCTTGAGAACAGTCACGCCGTCCTCACCGCCATCTGTCGACAGGCCCAACTGGCTCATCCAGCTGAGGAAGGGATATTCGTTGCCAAAAAACCAGACGCCGAGGGTCTTGCCGGCAAAGTCTTCGGGGGTTTCAATGCCTGCATCCTTGCGGCAGGTCAGCATCATGCCAGAGCTTTTGAAAGGTTGCGCGATGTTCACGAGCGGCAGACCTTTCTCGCGAGAGGCCAATGCCGATGGCATCCAGTCCAGCACAACATCTGCACCACCACCGGCAATCACCTGAGCCGGGGCAATGTCCGGGCCGCCGGGTTTGATCGTAACGTTCAAACCTTCTTCTTCATAAAAACCCTGATCGAGTGCCACGTAGTAGCCAGCAAATTGCGCTTGTGTCACCCATTTGAGTTGTAGCGTGACATCATCGGCGGCCTGTGCCATTCCGCCCCAAAGCGCGACGGCGGCAAAGCCAATGGAATATGTGAAGTTCTTCATTATATTTCTCCCTTGGTTTAAGTTTTTTATGCCCGGCCCCGTTGTGATGGGTGCCAGAATGTCACGGCTCGCTCGACAAGTGCAACCGCGCCGTAAAATCCCGATCCCGCCAAGGCCGCGACAAAAATCTCTGCCCAAACAAGATCAATCGAAAGACTGCCCACTCCCGTGGAAATCCGAAACCCCATCCCGCGGGTGGGTGAGCCGAAATACTCCGCCACGATGGCCCCGATCAGGGCCAGCGTGGCGGCGATTTTCAAACCGTTAAATACAAACGGCATCGCCGCCGGAAGTCTCAGTTTGGTGAGTGTGGTGAGATAGCCTGCGGCGTATGTATGCATCAAATCACGCTGCATCTGATCTGTTTCGCGCAGGCCCTGAACCGTGTTGACCAGCATTGGAAAGAACACCATGACCACAACGACAGCAGCCTTGGACTGCCAGTCAAAACCGAACCAGCTCACCAAAATGGGCGCAATCCCGACGATAGGAAGGGCAGCGACAAAGTTGCCAATTGGTAGAAGACCTCGGGTCAGAAAGGCTGAGCGGTCAATGGCGATGGCCGCACCAAAGGCTGACAGACATCCGATGGCATAGCCCGATAACGCGCCTTTCAGAACTGTCTGGGTGAAATCTGCCCAGAGAATGTCTGTTGAATTGGCAAAGGTTTGGGCAACAGCCGAAGGCGCAGGCAGGATCACTGGAGAGACATTCAAACCGCGAACAATCCCCTCCCACAACACCAAAAGCGTCGCACCAAACAAGAGGGGAACGGCAAGGCGGACCAGCCTCGTGTTGTGAAAGCGCGACTGGGCCAAAGCCACGTTTATGACCCAGGCCGCCAGCCAAAATACCAAAGCGATGATCACCCACATCATGATGGCATCCCCATGCGTCGCAGAATTAGGCGTTGGGACAGATCCAGTAAGGTGACCAGCAGTCCTGCAAGGATCGCAGCCGTAAAGAGCGCGGCCCATATGGCCAGTGGTGTGCCAAACTGATCCCCGATCAGGATACGCGCGCCGAGACCGGAAACAGCGCCGGTGGGGAGCTCTCCGACAATGGTGCCTACAAGGGCTGCGGCGATCCCGATCTTGAGAGACGTAAAAAGGTAGGGCACCGATGCAGGCAGACGCAGCTTGAGAAAGCTTTGCAGTCCCGAGGCGCTGTATGTGCGCAAAAGATCAAGCTGTGCGAGGGCGGGAGACTGCAGCCCTTTGACCATACCCACCAGCACCGGAAAGTAACACAAATAGGCAGATATGATTGCCTTTGGCAGGCCGCGCCCCTCGACCCCAAGCTGTGAGGAGAGAACAATGATCATTGGGGCAAGAGCCACAATCGGAATGGTCTGGCTGATGATCGCCCAGGGCATGAGACTCATGCGGGTGACCCGAGAATAGACGATGGCCACCGCACCGAGTATGCCCAGCAACGTGCCCAGAATGAACCCCGATAGCGTGGATTTCAGTGTAATCCAGCCATGCAAAATCAAAGAGCGTTTCGAAAAGGCTCGTCCGCGTAGCACCATTTCTCCAGTGGTTTTCCAAAGTTCCTGTCCGACCTGAGTAGGCGTGGGCAGTCGGGGGCGCTCTAGCGCGTAGCCGGCGGCGATATGTTCTGAGTTTTGTGCCATAAGTCGCCATACAGACGTGGCGCGCCGCTCCACTGAGGTGGCAGGCAGAACCGTCGCCGCGCTGCGTTCGGCCTGGTCGAGTGCAACGCGAATATTCATCGGACCCACGGCCACATACCAGATTGTCAAAAGCGCTGCGAGCACGGTGAGCATAGGCAGAACTGTGCGCATATCACACCTGCCCTGCTTTCATCTTTCTCCAAATACTCAATCCGCTCCGCCAACATGAAGTGCCGTCTTTGAGTATTTTAAGAAAGATGAAAGGAATACGTGATTGCCTGCCGCCACGGTACAGGCTGGAGAGCCGATGACCGTGAAAGGTGAAAGTCCACACGCTCTTGGACAAGGGTTTGGCACAGTGCGGGGTATGGCTAGTCATAGCTGTGCCCCGCACGCAGGCCTTCTCGGACGCGATGGGCGATGTCCAGGAACTCCTTGGTGTCGCGAATGTCCAAAGGGCGTTCGCGGGGCAGGGGGCTTTCGATCACATCAGTGATCCGGCCCGGACGGGGGGACATGACGACGATTTTCGTGCTTAGGTAAACCGCCTCTGGGATGGAGTGGGTGACGAAACAGATCGTCTTGTTGGTGCGGTCCCAGAGGTGCAGAAGCTGCTCGTTGAGATGGTCGCGAACGATTTCGTCGAGCGCCCCGAAAGGTTCGTCCATTAACAGGATGTCTGCGTCAAAGGCCAGCGC
>JBCAZO010000004.1:0-19432 GCA_038532975.1 Pseudomonadota bacterium | reverse complement strand
TTCGCGGTCTTCGAAGACCGCGAATTCGGTGTAAAGCATGCGAATGGGTTCATCGATCAGCCCAATTGATATCAGCAGGTTGTTGATTGTGCCCTGATCCGCCAAAAGGCCCATCCATGCGTACACACGCAGCAGGAACGACGTCCAAAAGGGCAGGATAACCAAGAAGAGCAACAGCGGCTTCATAACTGGGCCAGAGCGCACGATGCCGTAGGCAATGGGATACCCAAAGAGCAGGCATAACAGTGTCGAGAACACCGATATCTTCAACGAGTTCACATAGGTGTCGAAATAGAGGTTGTCGGTGAGAATGTAGACGAAATTGTCAAAGACAATTCGGATATTCATCACGCCCGTATCGGTCCATTCGATTAATTTGGTAAACGGTGGGCTGGCAATCGCAAGCTCTGCCAGGCTGATCTTGGCAACGATGAAGAAGGGAAAGAGAAAGAAGAACAGCAGCCACACAAACGGGATCAGGATGATGATCTTGCGCCAGTTGTTCTGCGCCCTTTTGGCGAGCGATTGGAAAAGACCGAGCTCTTGCGGTGCACTCACCGGGGCAGAGGTGCTGGACATATCGGTCATGAGTTCAGCAACATCGCGCTGGAGGGCTCCCAGCTTAGATAAACCGTGTCTTCCCAGGTGATGGATTGTTCATCGCGCCGAGACCTGACCTGATTGGGGGCTGTTACGTCCACAAGCTGACCGGTTTTGAGTTTAACTTTGTAGATCGACGTCTCGCCCAGATATCCAATCTCTTCAACCTCGCCACTGACCTGATTAGGGCCCGGCTTTTTAGGAGCGGTCTTGCTCACGTGGATTTTCTCGGGTCTGAGTCCAACCCAGATTTGTTTGCCTTCAGTCACCGACTGACCGTGGTCGATGTAAATTTCGCCAAGGTCCGTTTCGACGCGCACATGGTCGGTGCCATCTTCGCTGACGCGTCCGGCAAAGATGTTCGCCGAGCCAATGAAGTCTGCAACAAACCGCGACTGCGGGAATTCGTAAATTTCGTTAGGTGTGCCAATCTGCATGAAGCGCCCAGCATCCATAACAGCCATGCGAGTGGCCAATGTCATGGCCTCTTCCTGATCATGGGTGACAACAATGAAGGTGACGCCAACCTGTTCCTGAATGTTGGCCAACTCAAACTGTGTGTGCTTGCGAAGTTTCTTGTCCAGAGCCGCAAGCGGTTCATCAAGCAAAAGCAAACGTGGCTTTTTCACCAATGCACGAGCCAGCGCGACCCGTTGTCTTTGACCGCCAGATAGCTGTTGCGGTTTGCGTTTCTTGAAATCCTGCAATTCGACAAGTTTCAGAATGTCGTCCACGCGGTCGGTGATTTCGCCTTTGGGAACGCGGTCTTGTTGTAGCCCAAACGCGATATTCTTTTCGACTGTCATATGTGGGAAAAGCGCATAGCTTTGGAACATCATGTTGGTGGGCCGTTCATAGGCTGAGACAGTCGACATGTCTTCGCCACCTATGCTGATTGTTCCAGATTCCGGGAACTCAAACCCCGCAAGCATACGCAGTAGGGTGGACTTCCCGCAGCCTGATCCTCCTAAAAGGCAAAAAAGTTCGCCTTGATAAACGTCGAGATCAATGTTGTCGACAGCGGTGACGGAACCAAACTTCTTTGTCAGGCCACGTATTTGGACCAATGGAGTGTTGTTCTCATGGTCAAGCCACGGCGCATCGGTCACGGACAGTCCCCCTGTCAAAATGCTCGTTGTTTTGGATCAGCTTGGAGTGGCGGCATGATGGGTCATGCCGCCACTCTATTCATAAGCGATCAGTTGCCCGCTTTGAAGTTGGTCCAGGTTCGCGTCTGAAGCCGCTCGACCTTGGGCGGAAGCACTTTAGTTGTGTACATCTTCGCAACCTGATCCGAGGTTGGGAAGGCCGCCGGGCTTGAAGTTACTTCTTCGTCCACAAGCTCTTTGCCGGTTTTGTTGGCTGTCGCATACCAGGTGAAGTTGCTGTCTGCCGCACCGACTTCGGGACGCATCATATAGTTCAGGAACAGATGCGCATCTTCCTTGTTCGCAGCATCTGCAGGGATCACCCAGCCATCAATCCAAAGCTGTGCTTTGCCTTCTCCTTCTGGCAGGAAGAAATCGAGCACAACACCAGTGTCGGCCTCAGCCGCGCCTGACATCGCCAAGAGCCCGTCAGGCCCCCAAGTGGTTGATATGCAGAATTCCTTCTGCGGCATCCGCTGATAGGCGTAGTTGTCGAAGGTTTTGATATGCGGGCGAATTTGCGCCAGCATTTCACCGACGGCTTCATAATCTTCAGAATTGGTCGAGTTTGGATCAAGCCCAAGATACGCAAGCGCCATGGGGATGATATCACCTGGCGAGTCCAGGAAGGACACACCACATCCGGCCACTTTCTCCAGATGTTCCGGGTTGAAGATCAAATCCATGGATCCGATAGGCGCATCCGGGTATGTCGCTTTGACCAGTTCTTCGTTGTAGGTCACACCATGCGTGCCCCACATGTAGGGAATAAAGTGCTTGTTGCCTGGATCCCACTCGCTCGCGAGCTGTTCCATGATTGCAGGGTCGATATGTTTGATATTGTCTAGTTTTGACTTGTCCAGTGGAGCAATAATGCCCGCTTTGATGAGACGCGCCGTGTCGCTGCCTGCGTGGCTCACAACATCATATCCGCTATTGCCCGCCAGCAGTTTGGCGTCAATGGATTCCGCGGAGTCGTAGGTATCGTAGATTACCTTGATCCCGTACTCCTTTTCGAAGTTCGCGATGGTGTCTTCCGCGATATATTCGCCCCAGTTTGTGACCTTCAGTACACGGTCTTCGGCAATGGCCGATCCGGCCATTAAAACGCCAACAGTGACAGTGCAGGTCAGTCCCTTAAGTTTGGTTGTAAGTGTCATAGTCCGGAATTCCTCTCCCTAGTACGACGTTCAATTTTTTGATGAGTGCGAGACGCCTTTTGATTGGCGCAGTCCCTCGTTGAGTGGTTGACTGGTTGAACGTTCGAAAAAAACGTTATTCGGTGCAAATCAAACGAGTCAAGCTGTACGCACATGAGATTTGATCAAATCTTGCACCCTGTTAAGTATCTGCCCAATTCGTAACCTTGGCTAGGATGGGACCAAGTCAGCATAGAAATGGCTTTCAAGGGCGCTTTTGAACAATCTGAAACTGGAGTTGAAATGCGCATCGCATTGCGTGCAGATAAGTTTGGACAGTCCATCCGAATGGTGCGCGTCCGCATTCGTCAAATTGGTCTGCATATAAGCTGGAAGTGAATTGTATGATCCATATGCTTTGCCGTTTCGACCTCAAGCCTGGCGCATCAATGGATGCGGTGCGTGGCTATTATGCCCAGTTTTTCAAAGACATGAAGTCAATGGGATATGCGGAGGCAACCGGAAAAATCGGCACGCGGATTGATGACACGCCAATGTCCACTGAATCACCAGAGGCCCAACAGTTCTACGTAGTGATGACATTTCGGGACCGCGCGCAGCTTGACAGATCCTACGCGTACTTCGCAGGTGGGAACCTCACTCAAGAGCAACTTGCCGCGCATAACGGCATCCGGCGCTGGATCACCAATGAGGTGTTCACATGCTGGGATGATGACGTCTGAAAGCGTCGAAAAATTCTTTCTAAAAAATCTCAGGCTAGCGGCTCTGCGAGTGGTTGTGTAGTCTAATCTGACTGACTGTTCAGTCAGATTCGGAATCTGTTTTGACACTTGAACGCCATTGTGGAGCACTTGCAAATGACGATGGAGCCAAATCACCGGATACTTTTCGAGCCGCTCCAGATTGGGCCGAAGACCACTAAAAACCGGTTCTATCAAGTGCCGCATTGCAATGGCATGGGGCATCGCTGGCCGCGGACCATGGCGGAAATGCGAGGGGTTAAGGCCGAGGGAGGCTGGGGCGTTGTTTGTACGGAGGAGTGCTCGATCCATCCGACAAGCGATCTGACCCCGGCCACGTTGATGCGGCTGTGGGATGATAGCGATTTGCCGGTGCATCGCCTGATGGTCGATAAGGTCCATGAGCATGGCGCGCTTGCGGGTATCCAATTGGTCCACAATGGTCAGTCCGTCAGCAATTATCTGTCGCGCATACCGTCCATCGCCCCGTCGCCTGCACCCAATGAGACGTCAAACTCGACGCAGGCGCGAGGTATGGACAAAGAAGACATCAAAACCCTGCGCCGATGGTTTCGCGAAGCTGCGTTGAGGTCGCGTGAGGCGGGGTACGATATTGTCTATGTCTACGCCGCACACGGCATCATGACGCTGCTTTATCAATTTTTGCTCAAACGCTTCAATCACCGCACCGATGAGTATGGCGGCAGCCTTGAAAACCGGGTGCGGCTGGTGCGTGAGGTGCTGGAGGACACCAAGGATGCAGTCGGGCATGACTGCGCCGTGGCGTTCCGCTTTGCTGTGGATGAATTGATGGGTGAGGATGGCATGCACAGCGCCGAGGCCGAGGATATCGTCGGCTCTTTGGCCGAACTGCCAGACCTGTGGGATGTGAATGTGGCGGATTGGGGCAATGACTCGCTCCCTTCGCGGTTTGGCAACGAGGGATCGCAGGAAGACTATGTGCGCTTCGTCAAGAAACTGACCACCAAGCCGGTTGTGGGTGTGGGGCGGTTCACTTCGCCCGATATGATGGTGTCGCAAATAAAACGAGGTGTGCTTGATCTCGTTGGGGCCGCGCGTCCCTCAATTGCAGACCCCTTCCTGCCCACCAAGATTGAACAAGGTCGATCGCATGAAATTCGCGAATGCATCGGCTGCAACATGTGCACAACTGGCGACTACGTGGCCTATCCAATGCGCTGTACGCAGAACCCGACGATGGGAGAGGAATGGCGCAAGGGTTGGCACCCGGAACGTATACCGGCGGCGACTTCCGAGGACAATGTGCTGGTGGTCGGAGGTGGACCTGCCGGACTAGAAGCGGCGCTGGCTCTGTCCAATCGCGGGTATCCTGTCACTCTGGCTGAAGCTGGGGAAAAACTTGGCGGCCGCGTTCTGCGCGAAACAGCATTGGCCCCATTGCGGCAATGGAACCGCGTAGCGGATTATCGCGTGAACCTGCTTTCAGCGCGCGCGAATGTCAGCACCTTCACGCAAAGCGCAATGACCGCGCAGTCCGTGATGGAATTGGGGCATGCCCATGTGGCCATCGCCACCGGGTCTCATTGGCGCACGGATTTGGTCGGCATCCATCACCGGTTCGCGCCGGAGCAATTGCATTCGCCAATGATCGTCGCGCCAGAGGCCATTATGGCGGGGCAGATGCCCACAGGTCCGGTGCTTATCTTTGATGACGATCATTACTACCTCGGCAGCGCCTTGGCCGAACAACTGGCCGGGAACGGTGTCGACGTCGTACTTGTCACGCCAGCGGCGGAAGTAGCGGGCTGGACGCATTTCACGCTTGAATATGAGCATATTCAGGTGCGGTTACGTGAGCTTGGAGTTCAGATTATCTGCAACCACGGGATCGCAGCCGTGGGGAATGGCTTTGTCGAACTGGCTTGTGTCTTCACCGAGAAAACGCAGCGCAAAGATGTGGCCGCCGTGGTCCCTGTGACGTCACGGATCAGCGAGGAGGCCCTGTATCATGATCTTTTGGCGCAAAAAGACGCGTGGCCTAAGCATGGGATCAAATCCGTCACGCGTATCGGCGATTGCTATGCGCCGGGGACCATCGCAATGGCAGTGTATGGAGGTCACGAATTTGCCCGAACGCTGGAAGCACCCGTTGACCCGGATGCCCCTTTCCGCAGAGAAAATGATTTTGAAGCGGGCAAGCTATGGCCTGAGTTCCCGTCGTGACCGCGCGCGCCAAATCCGACGCTTGGTATAAATCCTCGTGCCACATCAAGACTTCTCTTTGGGGCAAGACCGCAGGTGATATGCCCGGCCTTGAGCCTTTGACATCTGATGTATCTGCCGACGTCGCTGTCATCGGCGCTGGGTTTTGCGGCCTGTCCTCGGCCCTGCATCTGGCCGAACAGTGTGTCGATGTCGCCATCATAGAGGCGCACGAGCCGGGATGGGGCGCTTCGGGCCGCAATGGTGGGCAAGTCATACCGGGTTTGAAAATCTTGCCCGACGAAATGGTTGCGCGTTACGGCAAGGAACGCGGTGAGCGGATCGCCGAGACCACAGGAGGGGCGCCGCAGGTTGTTTATGACCTGATCGAGAAATACGGCATTGATTGTGATCTGCGCCGAACTGGCTGGATTCAATTGGCCAAAGGGCCAGCAGGGCGCGTGACCACGGATGCGCATGTGGCCCAATGGGGGTCTCGGGGTGTTGCAACGCGCACGCTTGATCGCGATGAGATCGAAACCAAGGTCGGCACGTCGGCCTATGCCTCAGCTTTGATAGATGAGCGTGGCGGCAACCTGCATCCTTTGAAGTATGCTCGGGGATTGGCAAAGGCTTGCCTGTCCCAAGGCGTGCGTATTTTTCCGCAATCGCCTGCGGTTGCCGTAGAACATGACGGGGCGCATTGGGTTGTGAGAACCGAGCAAGGAAAAGTGAGCGCACAGACAGTACTTGTCTGCACAAACGGCTACACGGGGTCAATGTTACCGGGATTGTCGGATTCGATTGTGCCAGTTCTGACGGGTGTTCTGGCCACCGATCCGTTGAGTGACAACCTGAAACACAAGATTTTGCCAGGGCGCCAAGGTGCGGCTGACACGCGGCGGCTCTTGTCTTGGTTCGGCATTGACAGCCAGGACCGTTTGATCTTTGGCAGCCGCATCAATTCGCAACAAGAACTGATTGACGAGGCCAATTTTGACTTTGGCTTTCGCCGTATGCGGGAGATTTTCCCCGAAATTGACACCAGCCGCGTCAACCACCTGTGGACGGGGCGTGTCGCGCTGACCCTCGATCATGTGCCTCACATTCACAAATTGGGGGATGGCCTTTACAGTGGTCTTGGATTCAACGGGCGTGGCGTCGCCATGGCCAGCATGTTTGGCAAGGTGCTTGCGGCGCATTGTTTGGGCAAGGCTGGTAACGATTTTCTACCCGTGACCCCGATGCCAAAGGTGCCGTTCAGCCGATTTCGAGGGCAGGGTCTGGCCGTCGCGCTAACATGGAAGCGCATGATGGATGCGGTGCGACCCTAGAGCGATCTATGCCGCGCCAGAAAGAATGGATTGAGAAGGACCTGAGCCATGAGAGATATCCAGATTCCCAATGACTGGGACCGCAAGGGCTTACCCGGATGGTGTTATCATAGTGCTGAACTGCTCGAACTTGAAAAGGAAGAGTTGTTCAAGACGCATTGGCAGATCGCCTGTCACGTTTCGGATGTCCCCAATTCGGGCGATTTCCAGACATTTGATGTTTGCGGGGAGCGCGCGATCATTCTGCGTGACACCGAAGGCAACGTGCGCGCGTTTCAAAATGTATGTCGCCACCGAGGGTCGCGTCTGGTGGCCGAAGACAGCGGAAACTGCCCCAGTGCCATGATCTGTCCCTTTCATGGCTGGGTCTACAATCTTGATGGCACGTTGCGCGGTGCCGCGCGGCCCGACTCCTACCCGACGCTCGACAAGCACGAGTTTGCCTTGCGTGCTCTGGATATGGAGATTTGGAACGGGTTCATTTTCATCCGCTTCAAACAGGGACCCCAGCCATCAGTGGCCGAGCTGTTGCAACCTTTCGCCGAAGAGGCGGCGGGATATCGAATGGCGGATCATGTGCCCACAGATGGCATCTGGACCGAAGAGACCCCGGTCAACTGGAAATCCATCCGTGACGTTGATAACGAAGGTTATCACGTGGCCATGGCGCATCCGGCGCTTCAGGATCTCTATGGCACAACCTACTACGATGAACCCTATGTCGATGGAGTGAGCCGCACCGAAGGACTGTATACGCCTACCAAAGGGCGGCGCTGGGCTGTTCGAAACTACAAAAAAATGTCCAAGCCACAGGCCTTCCTGCCCGAAGATCTGCACCGCAAATGGCTGTACTATGGTCTTTTCCCAAATGCCGTCATTGCAGCGACTCCAGAGACCGTTTTGTTTTATCAAGAGTTCCCAACCTCGGTGAATTCTTCGGTCATTCGGTCCGCCACCTATCGTCACGCGAATGAAGACCGCCAACAACGGGCCGCACGCTACTTGGCCAGCCGGATCGACCGGGAAACAGTAGATGAGGATATTCAACTCACTATCTGGTCGAACGAGTCTATGACGTCGGAGTTTTTTGAGGGGTTCTACCTGTCTGATCTGGAATACGGCGTGCGCACGCATCACGACCATCTGCGCGCGGTTCTGCCCATCTACAACGTCGAAGAGGCACCCGCCGAAGATCAGGTCCGAGAGATCAATGCATCTATGGCGTCCCAAAGCATCTCATGACATCCGAAGGCCCTGACCCAGTCCACTTGCAGCAGCAAAAAGCACTGCTTGAGTTGCCTATTGGTCAGCGAGGGTCCGGCGCTGCACGCTACGGCGCGGCGATGTTTTTCTATCAGCAGAAAATGATGTCGGCCGAGCTGCTCGAAATTTACCGAAGATGCTGCAAGTTCGATCATGAAGACCCCGTTGATCTGGCCGCGTTTGAAGGTATTCAAAATGCGCTGCTGTTGGATCGTTAGGCTGCGGTCATGAGTGGATTGCCAACAGAGACGGATGTGATTGTGGTCGGCGCGGGTGTGGCGGGCCTGTCGGCGGCAAGCGCGCTTAGCGCGCGCGGGGTTGAGCTCGTCGTTCTTGAGGCCGCGGACCATACGGGCGGACGCTGTGTCACCGACACAACTCTGGTGTCACAGCCATTCGACAAAGGTGCGTCCTGGCTGCATTCGGCACAAATCAATCCGCTGGCGCGCTTGGGTGAACGGATGGATGTTGAGTTCCACAAATCCCAATGGGTCTGGGAATGGGTCCATGGAGGGGGACATGTGCTCAACCACGCCGAAGTTGAAGACTACAACATCTATCAAGACACAATGTGGGACACCATCAATCAAGCAGCTGGTGACCAGCCGGATTGTGCTGTTGCCTCCGTGCTGCCCGATAGCCCTTGGCGCGAAACAGCCAAGCATTTCGTGGCGCAGATGCAGGGCGGTGATGCTGATGTAGTCTCAGTTCATGATGTGGCGCAATACAAGGATGCCCAGGGAGATTGGTTGGTTGCCGGTGGATTAGGCGCCTTCGTGCAAAGCCTGTTCGCCGAAGTGCCGGTGCATGTGGGCTGCCCGGTCAGCAAGATCGATACATCCGGCCCTGGTGTCAAAGCCGTTACACACAAAGGCACGATATCGGCCAACCAGCTAGTGCTCACAGTCTCCACAGGTGTTTTGGCGGCAGAAACCATTTCGTTTACTCCAGCTTTGCCTACCTGCAAGCAGCAAGCCATTGAAAACCTGCCCATGGGGTTGTTGAACAAGGTCGCTTTGGATTTTGATCCAAACTGGACAAAAGCGCATCAAGGCCAAATTGCTGACTATCACACCAGTGGCGACGCGTATTGTACAATCCTCTTTGGGTTTTACGACACCAGTGTCGCCATTGGCTTCCTCGCAGGACGATTTGCGGATCAATTGGAACAGGAAGGACCGGGGGCCGCCACCGAATTTTGCCTGCAAGGACTATCAGCCGTTTTTGGCAACGGCGTTCGCAAACATGTGCGCAAAACTGCCGAGACCGCTTGGCGGAATAATCCCCTAACTCTGGGATCCTATAGCTATGCTCGGCCCGGAGGTGCGAAGGCACGCAGAGTATTGGCAGAGCCCGTGGACAACAAACTGTTCTTCGCGGGCGAGGCCACTGTCTCGGATGCCTATGCCACTGTCCACGGTGCTTTCAAAAGTGGTCAAAGAGCCGCGCGCGAGGTATTGGGTCAAGTAGCTCAAACTAAGGCGTAAATGCCCTCCAAGAGTTTCACGTACACACTTACTTGCAAGTGTGGCCTAAAGTCGGGCAAACAAAAAACGGCCCGCGTGAGAACGGGCCGTCAATGGATAGTGTAAGCAGTTTTGAATCAGATCCGCAGGAACGGTTGCGCGATCCGTGGGATCAGGCTGCGGAAGCGGAGGGGCGCATCGGTTGCCGCGAGACAAATGCAGTCCTCCCTGATATCTGCAATCGGTGTGTGATCCACTTCTTCGTTGGCAATTTCAATATCACCCGCTCCAAAGTGATCCACTTCGTCGGAAAAAGCACCTTGCAGAACAAGCGTCAACTCTGTGCCGCGGTGACCGTGGTCCGGCACTGCCGCACCTGCAGGTATGAAAAGCAAACGTGCCGTGGCGTCTTTGGATGTGGGCAATATGGCCTGCTTTACACCCATCCCCACAGGGCGCCATTTCACAGCTTCAAGATCACCGCCGACATAATCCTGGATCGGCTTGGGCAGAACACCTTTGGCACGGATTGCAGGTTGCGCCTTTGGTTGCTCAGGCGCGTCGTTGATCCGAGCGAGCGTGGCTTCAAAGCTGTCTTGTGACAGGGCGACATCGGCGCACTCATCCATCAATGCTCCGCCAAGCGTATCAAACGCACCAAGGCGTGCACGGCATTCGTCACACATTGAGATATGTGCAGCCACGGTCAGGTTGAAGGCTTCTGGCAGGGTTCCCGCCGAATAGGCCATCAACAGTGCATCGCTCAAATGATGTTTAATCATATCGTTCACCAAACTCTCACGTCATGGCGTGGCGCAGACGGTCCAGCGCCAGCCGAATTCTCGATTTGATCGTACCAAGAGGCAAACCTGTTTGTTCCGCGATCTCGCTATGACTCAGGTCGCCAAAATAGGCTTTCTCGATCAGCTCCTTTTGTTTTGCCGGAAGCGACGCGATCGCCTCTCCCAACTTCTCACTTTCCTGTTGCAGCGCCAGAGCGTCTGCTTGATCAGGTTCCTCTGTCGGTCCCCATGGCAAGTCCTCGGGTTCGGGACGCCTTTGTTTGCGGAACGCATCGATCTTGCGGTTCCGCGCAATCGTAAAAATCCATGTCGCAGCACTTGCGCGCGTCGGATCAAAGAGGTGGGCCTTGTTCCAAAGAGTGGCCATGACCTCTTGTGTGCATTCCTCTGCCAACGATGCGTCTGCTCCAGAGCGCATCAGGAAGGCTTTGACGCGGGGCGCGAAATGATCAAAGAGCGACTTGAACGCCACTTTGTCCTGCTCATCGCGCACCTTGGCGATCACAATCGCCCAGTCGATGCCATCCTGGTTGCTCTGTTGCGTCACTGTCTTCACACCCTTTCGACCCTGGCCTTTATCGCCATCGCACGCCTGTGTGTCACGGCCTGCTGTGGGTCTTGTTGCGTGTCGTGCACGCGGAGCTTCGACAGTCTTAACACCACTGAACATGTAGGGCTTACGCGCCACACATAGGGTCGGATCAATTTTATCCTGAAATTCTTTCTCATCCGCTTCGCTGATTTGTGCGTAAACCTGCTTAGACACAAAGAAACACAGGTTCACGACAGAATGCCATTCGAAAATGTAGCGCCTGCGCGCAGAAAAATTGCCATAATTGGCGCAGGGATCACAGGTCTCGGGGCCGCATGGCGTTTGTCAGAGGAACATGACGTCACGTTATACGAGGCCGAGCCACGGCTTGGCGGCCATGCGCGCACGATAATGGCGGGCAAGAACGGTGACCAACCTGTGGATACCGGCTTTATCGTGTTCAACTACGCCAACTATCCCAATCTGGCTGAGCTGTTCAAAGCGCTTGATGTCCCGGTGGCCAAGAGCAGTATGAGCTTTGGCGCTTCGGTGCGCGGCGGCCGGATGGAATACGGTTTGGATGGCGCGCCAGCGTTTTTCGCACAAAAACGTAACGCAATCAGCCCAAAGTTCTGGGGCATGCTCCGCGACATTTTCCGGTTTAATGCCAAAGCGACCGAGCTGGCCGCGGCAAATGAGAACTTGACGATTGGTGAGTTTCTGGACCGCATGGGCATGGGGGTGTGGTTCCGCAACTATTATCTGCTGCCGCTCACAGGTGCGATTTGGTCGACTCCGACCGAGAAAATCCTGGACTTCCCCGCGCATGCGATGATCCGGTTCATGCAGAACCATGCGCTTCTGAATTACTCTGGTCAGCATCAGTGGTATACGGTCGCGGGTGGCTCGCAGTCTTATGTGGACCGTTTAGATAGCGCCCTGCGTGCACGGGGTGTCCGCATGCGCTTGGGCGCGCCGATTGCGTCTGTTCGACGTAAAACAACATGCGTTGAACTGCGTGCGGAAGGCGCGGAGTGGGAACTGTATGATCACGTGATCTTTGCCACCCACGGCGACGACTCGTTGAAAATGCTTAGCGATGCCTCACCTCAGGAACAGGCGGCACTCGGTGCAGTAAAGTACCAAGCCAATGATGTGGTGTTGCATTGCGACACCTCTGTGATGCCGAAAAGGCGCGCTGTTTGGTCATCCTGGAATTATGCCGAAGCGCCTACGCGGCGCGAAGGACAGATTGACATCACGTATTGGATGAACAGCCTCCAGCCCATCCCGATGGATGATCTGCATTTTGTGACGCTCAACTCCGAGCGCCCGATCCGCGAAGACTTGATCTATGATCAAACAGTGCTGCGCCACCCGGTCTACGACCTGGAGATGTTGCAGGCGCAAGACAAGGTTCGCGCTTTCAATGGCACGCAAAACACCTGGTACTGCGGCGCATGGATGCGCAACGGTTTCCACGAAGATGGTCTCGCCACGGGGCTTGAGGTTGCCGACGCCATTCTGGCGCAGAACAAGATGGTCGTTGCGGCGGAATGAGCAGGATCGACCATATCGCAGGTCACACCTGGCATGGGCGCAAAGGCGGGATTGAGAACGCCTTTCGCTACAGCATAGACTATGTCCTGCTTGATGCAGAGGCTCCCGTGCGGTCGAATTGGATCTTTGGGCGCAATCGGTCTGGTCTGTTTTCCTTGTGTGATGAAGATCACGGCGGTGTGCCAAAACAAGGTCGCGGTGCGGCTTGGGTGCGTGAAGTGCTCGACGCGCATGAATTGGAGAGCCCGGCGCGGATCGAAATTCTCGCCCAACCCCGCGTGATGGGACATATCTTCAACCCAGTCTCATTCTGGCTCTGCTATGATGGCAAAGACGCGCTGCGTGTCGTGATTGCTGAAGTCAGCAATACCTATGGCGACCGGCATTCTTATCTATGTCTGCGCGACGATCAGGGCCCCATCGGACCCGAAAACCGGCTGACGGCGGCCAAGATTTTCCACGTCTCGCCGTTTCAGGAAATCGCAGGAGGCTATCAGTTCCGCTTTGATATTCGGCCTGACCGGCTGGGCATTTTCATTGACCATACCGCTGGCAATGGCGGGGTGACGGCCACGCTGGTGGGCAAACGCAAGCCGCTGGGCACGCTGGGTGTTCTGCGCGCACTCGTGCGCCGTCCGTTTGGATCGCGCCGGGTCCTGGCACTCATTCACTGGCAGGCGCTGAAGCTGTGGTGGAAAGGCGCGCGGTTCCACAATCGCCCTGAGCCGCCGACGCAAGAGGTCAGCCGATGACCTTTGCCGTCGCCCCACGTCTTCCGGCCTTTGCGCTTTTTGGTGCCATGCTCGCGGCTGCAGGGCTGCCGCTTTACATGCATGCGCCAAAGTTTTTCGTTGACCAGTATGGCGTATCCCTTGCCGCATTGGGCGCGGTGCTGTTTGGGCTGAGGCTCTTTGACGTGGTTCAGGATCCGCTCTTGGGCAAGCTGGCTGCGAAGCTGCGGGCGCACCGTGGCCTTTCCGTTGCCTTGGCTGTCGCGACTATGGCGATTGGCATGGTTGGGCTCTTTGCCGTCACAGCGCCGATTGCGCCGCTTTGGTGGTTCGCGATCACGCTCACGCTGGTGTTCACCGCGTTCAGCTATCTGACCATTTGCTTTTATGCGCAAGGTGTGGCGGTGGCCTCTGGTATTGGCGAACAAGGCCACCTGAAGGTCGCGCGTTGGCGTGAAACCGGCGCGCTTCTCGGTATTTGCGCGGCGGCGGTCGCACCGGTTCTGCTGGGTGGCTATGGTGGATTTGCCCTCGCCTTCGTCATTCTTGCTCTGATGGCTGTCTGGGCCATGGGTCGCGAATGGCACGGTGCGGATGTCCCACAATCTGGGCTTGGCGTTGTGTTGAGCGACCCAGTGGCACGTCGGCTGCTTTTGGTGGCTTTGGCCAATTCCGCGCCCGTGGCTGTCAGCTCCACACTTTTTCTGTTCTTCGTCGAAGACAGGCTGGGCCTGCCCGGGTGGGAAGGGCCATTCCTTTTGCTCTTCTTTCTCTTTGCAGCGTTTGCAGCGCCGGTCTGGGGACGTGCTGCCGAGCGTTTCGGGACAAGGCCCGTTCTGATCTTTGGCATGTTGCTGTCAATTGCGGCCTTTGCCTATGCGCTGATGCTGGGAACAGGTGATCTTGTGCCCTTTGCCTTGATTTGCGCAGCCTCCGGCATCGCGCTGGGCGCGGATATGACGCTGCTTCCTGCGCTCTTTGCCAAGCGTATGGAAGAGATTTCGCCCGGTGCTGCCGAAGGGTTCAGCCTTTGGTCTTTTGTCAGCAAAATGACGTTGGCCATCGCGGCCGTATCCCTTCTGCCGCTTCTGGAAACATCCGGCTACGTGCCGGGACAGTCAAACGACCAGGCTGCGCTCTGGACGTTGTCACTTCTCTACGGGGCGGTGCCCTGTGTCTTGAAACTCGTCGCGATTGCGCTGTTGGTGAGCACGCCTTCTGGTGCGATTCAAACCCCTACACCCCCCTTAAACAAAAGGAGGCTTACGTGATGTCCGCACTATATATCGGGATTGGTGCCGGTCTGATCCTAATCTTAAAATATGTTAAGAAACGATTTGCCAGTTTCTCTGCACAAAAGCTGGATGACTATGAAGGTTCTGGGCCGGAAATGGATCTTCGGACACATCTTAATGGTCCAATCCGTTGTGAAGGTATCATCTATGGCCCTCTGGGTCGGGTGACGTCACGCTTTTCGGCGGATTTCCATGCCAATTGGAACGGTAACAAAGGTGTCATGAAAGAGCATTTCCGCTATGACAGCGGCAACACGCAAGACCGCGAATGGCGGCTTGAGCTTGGAAATGACGGTTCGATCAAGGCGGATGCCGATGACCTGGTGGGTGAGGGCACAGGCCAGCAATCAGGCTCAAGCGTAAAGCTTAACTACAACATTCGCCTGCCAAAAGAGGCGGGTGGTCATGTGCTGAATGTGGTAGACTGGATGTATCTGACGCCGAGCGGCACGATTGTGAACCGCAGCCAGTTCCGCAAGTTCGGGATCAAGGTGGCAGAACTGGTGGCGACAATGCAAAGGCTAGACGCGGCGTGACAGACTTAAGCGGCAAACGGTATTGGCTTGTCGGGGCAAGTGAGGGTCTTGGCGCTGCGTTGGCCGCAAAACTGAGTGCTGTAGGCGCAGACGTTATTTTATCGGCCCGCAACGCTGATCGTTTGTCCGATGTGGCCGAAGGTTTGCCACGCCCGGCGGAAATAGTGCCGGTGGATATCGCCGCTGACTCCAGTGTGGCCGAAGCGGCGAAGGCCGTAGGCGATATTGACGGCGTGGTTTTATTGGCCGGCGTCTACTGGCCAATGCCCGCGACCGAATGGAACGCCGAGGATGCGGTGAAAATGGCGGATGTCAATTTTACCGGATTTCTGCGTGTTTTGGGCCAAGTTGTACCGCAAATGGTGGAAAAAGATGCAGGTCATATCGTGATCACCGGGTCCTTATCGGGGTTTCGCGGGTTGCCAGGTGCCATCGGGTACGGCGCGTCCAAGGCGGGTGTCATGTCCTTGGCCGAAAGCATGCGAGCTGATTTGTGGCGCACAGGTGTGCGGGTGCAATTGGCCAATCCCGGCTTTATCAAGACCCGTCTTACGGACAAGAACGAGTTCAAAATGCCGTTTCTCATGACGCCCGAAGAGGCGGCGCAGGAAATGCTTGAACTGATGTTTGATGAAGACGCGTTTGATCGGCATTTCCCGCGCGTTTTCTCATGGGTGTTCCGTTTGTCGCGGCTTATGCCCAACTGGCTCTATTACCGCCTATTTGCGTGAGATCAAAGACGCGCCCGCTGTTTCGGCCGAATCTGTTATAAGGAGTCGCGGAACGGGAGGGCCGTCCATGCTTGACATCAGTACACATAAAGTCGCGCAGGTTATTCTTATGGCGCGCGAGTTGGATCGCGCCGAAGGAGAGCTTCGTGCCTTCATTGAGGCTCTGACCGAAGAGGAGCAAATCAGCCTTGTCGCAATCATGTGGATCGGCAGAGGCAGTTTTGGTCCAGACGAACTTAGTGAGGCGCTTGAAACAGCCGCTTCAGAGGCCTCCACACCCACAGTGGATTACATGCTGGGGACACCACATATGTCGGATCATCTGGAAAACGGTCTGGATGAGTTGGGCATTTCTGTCGTGGATGACGAAGATGATCTGGTGCGCGGCGGCTAAAGGGATTTGCCACTGCAGTCTTGGCGTGGATGCTGACGTTTTGTAAGCAACGTCGGTGACATAACAGGACCGCTAAATGCCGCGCTTTTCCGCCAATCTTGGTTTTTTGTGGACCGAGCTTGATCTGCCTGGTGCCGTCCGCGCGGCGGCCAAGGCCGGGTTCAATGCTGTCGAATGTCATTGGCCATACGACACGGACCCAATGGCCATCCGAGCAGCGTTAGATGAAACGCGGCTGCCTATGCTGGGCCTGAACACCCGCCGCGGGCAGGTTGCGGCAGGAGAAAATGGGTTGGCTGCCTTGCCTGGGCGCGAGGGCGAGGCGCGAGCGGCGATAGATGAGGCGTTTGAGTATGCCGAGGCAGTCGATGCGAATGCAGTGCATGTGATGGCAGGCATTGCAGAAGGCGTGAACGCTCAGGCAACGTTCCTGAGCAATTTACAATATGCCTCAGATCATGCTGGTCATCGCACAGTACTGATCGAGCCTCTGAATGCTTTTGATGCTCCGGGCTATTTTCTGAACACCACACAACAGGCTTGTTCAATTATCGAAGAGATGGCCGAGCCAAACCTGAAGTTGATGTTCGATTGCTACCATGTGGCACGCACCGAGGGCGATGTGATCCGACGGCTTGAAGCTTGCTTTGACCATATCGGCCATATCCAGTTTGCATCTGTCCCAGACCGCCGCGCGCCCGATCAGGGAACGCTGGATTACCGCAAGGTTTTCCAAGTGATTGATGGATTGGGATGGGCGCGGCCTCTGGGCGCAGAGTATCGTCCAGACGAGGCAACCGAAGCGTCCCTGACTTGGATGAAAACCCTTCAGTAACCAAATTTTGTTCAGCCGCCATGTGCCGTGGCGCTGACAAAACACTGCGCGCGCCTTATTCTCTCAGAAACTAAGGTGTACGAGAGATTTTGATGAGCGACCAAACGAAGTCCTCCATTTTGTCCCGCCGAGCCGTGCTTGGTCTTGGTGCGCTGGGCGTGGCGGGTGCCGCCGCAGGCGGATGGGTGGTGTTTTCGCGACCTAGCTTCGCCGGGCAAGCTTTGAGCGTGAGTGAGGCCCATAAATCTGCCAAAGCGGGTCAGATTTTCCTGATCGACATCCGGCGACCGGATGAATGGCAAAACACAGGCGTCGGTGAAGGCGCCCATCCTATTGATATGCGGCGCAAGGATTTCATTGCGGCGCTTGATCAGGTGACGGGCGGGGATAAATCTGTGCCAGTGGCATTGATTTGCGCGCGGGGTGTACGTTCAGCGCGTCTGAGCAACCGTCTTACTGAGGCAGGTTATACGAACATAATCGATGTGCCTGAAGGCATGCTTGGGTCTCCTGCAGGTCCCGGGTGGTTGCAGTCCGGCTTGCCGGTGCGTGATTTTGAAAGCTGAACAGATGCGCGTAACGATGGCAGGCGCGGTGCTCGCGCTAACCTCCCTGGCAGCCACTACGGCACATGCGTCTTGCGGACCTGAATCCGGCGCCTGTGAAATCCAGGGCGGATCGTATCACATCAAATTGCCTGAAACACCGGGGGATGACATGCCAGTTGTCATCTTCCTGCATGGCTATGGTGGCAGTGGACAGGCGGCGATTTCGCGGGACATCATGGTCGAACCGTTGCGCGCCCGCGGTTACGCGGTGATTGCCCCTAACGGCGTTCCGCGCGCCGAGGGCCGTCCGGCGAGTTGGACATTCTACCCGGGTTGGCCAGGTCGAGACGAAACCGCTTTCCTCAAAGACGTTGTGACTGACGCTTCGGACCGGTTTGGGACCAGTGCTGAAACGGTGCTCTTGTCGGGCTTTTCGGCAGGCGGTTTCATGGTGAATTATCTGGCCTGTGACGCGCCTGACACCTTTACCGCCTATGCGCCGGTATCGGGCGGGTTCTGGCGGCCGCATCCTGTGGAATGCAATGGGCCGGTGAAGCTTTTGCACACCCATGGCTGGGCAGATGGAACCGTGCCTCTGGAAGGCCGCAAGCTTGCCGGTGGGCGGTTTCAACAGGGCGACATCTTTGCCGGGCTGGAGATCTGGCGCGCGGCGAATGAATGCAGCGATGAAAAGCCAACGGGCTTTGGCAAGACCGGCAATTTCATGCGCCGTGTCTGGGGCAATTGTGCCGATGGCGGGGCGCTTGAAATGGCGCTGTTTCCCGGCGGTCATACGGTGCCCGAAGGGTGGGCTGATCTGGCGCTGGACTGGTTCGAGGGGCTGAATTGAGTTATTCGGCGGCTGTCGGGCGTACCTCTCCGGTAGTCGCGGATTTGAGCTCTTCGCGATAATGTCGAGCGGCTCGGGTAATCTGCGGCTCTCGCCACATCTCGCGCGTTCCCATCAGTTTGGCCACAAGACCCCGAAGTGACACGCCGCTAAGTGCTGAAAGTGGTACGGCCAATGCAAGGCTGATCGCGATGGGCAGAAGCCAGAGCGAGACAAGACCGGCGATCATCCCTGCGATCAGGACAATGCCGCTGACCGTTTCGAGTGCGTGGCAGATGAGAAGTGTGCGCAGCCCATAGCGTCCACCGTCGCGGAGTTGCGGCGTCCAGCCCTTTTGAATGCCGAACATGGTGCGGAACACAGCGATCATCTGCTGCACCATGAGGATCGGTGCATAGGCGACGGAGAGGATCAGCTCTGAGAAAAAGGACAGCACAAAGCGGCCCGGCCCGCCATAGTCGGCAAAGCGCGTGCGGGTGAGCGGAATCGCCACAATGCCCATCAGTTTGGGCGCAAGCAGCAGCGAATACATCAACGCGATGATCAGCACATGTCGCCCTTCGGTCATTTCGGGCCAGGTGGGCATCAGGGGGTTGTCGGGCGAAAAGTAGGTGAGCACCGAGGCATCCCCGCCCTGACCCATCAGCGCCCACATCACCAGAAGGGCAAACCAAATGGGTGAGGCCAGATAGCTCATGGCGCCGTGGAACATATGAAAGCGC
>JBCAZO010000003.1:0-19638 GCA_038532975.1 Pseudomonadota bacterium | reverse complement strand
CTGATGCGCATAAAGCTTGTCCCGGCTGGCGGTGATGCCCGCCGACGGGTTCACGCAATAAGTGCCGATGGTCTCAAACTGGCGTATGACAGCAGCGCCATAGGCGGTGATCGAGGCGCCGATGCGCGGGATCACGGCGTCATAGCGCGGCAGGCGCTTGCCATCGTAATGCACCTCAGGCGCCAGCGTGTTAATCGCCATATAACAACGGGTTGTGTTGATAACCTCAACCGCATGGCCACGTTTTTCGCCCTCTTCCACAAGCCGTCTGGTGGAGTAATTGTCCTCGCGGCTCAGCACCGCGATACGCAAGGCGCGGTTGGGCTGCACCTCGCGCATGCGCTTGGTGTGATAGACGTCATAGTTGAGTTCAGGCTGCAGAAACCGGTCTGTGGCGGCGATGGAAATATGATCCTTCATCGCCTGCCGCCCCAAGAGCATCCGGCTTGCCATCGAGGACCGGTTGGTCAGCGTGATCTCAATGGGCCAGCTTTGACCGGCCACTTCAAGCACGCTTTCGATCACAAACCGCAGCTCTTTTTCACCATTCGAGCTTGAGACTTCGCGCCGGTCCACGATGGGGGCCGAGCAGGGGATCACCAGATCATCGCGTCCCGGAATGGGATGCACGGTGAACCGCACCTTGGGTTTGGCGGCTGAGCCAAAGGTTTCGATGTCAAAGGCATGAAGCGCCGAGGTACGCGCGCCGGTGTCGACCTTGGCGCGCAGGGCAGGGACGCCCAGATCGGGCAGGCTGATCCATTCTTCCCAACCAAATTGAAGCGTTTCGGGCGCGGAACTGTCAGCCATAGGATACCTGCTTGTAAATCAAGGGTTCGGCACGGAGATGTCTTTTCTGCCGAACCCTGATCCCAACATGTATCCTGCGCCAACTCAAGGGCGCTTATTTATTGATGTCCTCATGCACGATGCGGGTCTGGTCATCGGGTGACCGGAACACACGGCGCAGGATCAGCCAGGACACCAGCGAAACCGCGCCAAAGATGGCCATCAGTGTTGAAACCCCAAGTCCCGGCGCGACGACGACCACACCGGCCATGACGGCCGCACCGATCGCGATGCCAAGGAAAATGTAGCTCGGGATCAAAAGCTCTAGAATGGCCAGCACAAGGGCGGCGCAAAGCCAAACCCACCAAAGCGAGATCCAGGCCATTATGATTTCCCCTTGAGCATGTTGAACGCATTGCCAAAGGCTTCAAGCGCCTGCGCAGGAACCAGCACGGTGGACGACGACGGGCCTTGGCCAAGCGCATTGAGTGACTCCACCTGTTTCAGGGCGACCTGATATTGCGCCGCCTCCAACCCGTTATCGGCAATCGCTTTGGCCACCACACCGGTTGCATAGGCTTCTGCATCGGCCTCAACCCGGCGCGCTTCGGCGGCTTTTTGCGCGGCATAAAGCTCGGCATCGGCGGCCAGCTCAACGGCGCGGCGCTGCCCTTCGGCCTCTGTCACCTGCGCGCGACGCGCCCGTTCTGCGTTGAGCTGTTGCAGCATGGCATCACGTGTGGCCTGATCTAGGTTCACATCGAGGATTTCGGCCCGCGTCACCTCGATCCCCCAGTCATCAACGGCGCTTTCCACCAGAATTTTGATGGTTGAAATCAGCTGATTTCGGTTCGCCTGCACATCATCCAGATCCATTTTACCGATCTCGGCGCGCACAATCCCGGCCACTGTTGTGGCAATCGCAGCGTCCACATCGCGGATCCGGTAGACTGTCTTTTCCGGCTGGGTGATGCGGTAAAAGACGGATGTCTCAACTTGTACCAGCACGTTGTCCTTGGTGATCGCGTCCTGGCTGGCATTTGGAAGCTGGCGCTCAAGAATGGATATCTTATGCCGCACAACATCCAGAAAAGGAACGATAAAGTTGATACCAGGCCCGAGCACCGAGCGCAGGCGGCCAAAGCGTTCGACCACATGTTGTTCGGATTGCGGAACGATCTTGATGCCCTTGAAAATGACAAGGAACAAAAGAAAGGCGAGCAGGATGTAAATCAGGTTCGAAGAAAGCAGGTTGATGATTTGGTCTTCTGTCATGTAGGTCCCTCTTTTATGTATACTATAGTATACAATATATATGCCCGCAGCGAATTTACAATGTAAGGTAAACCGCTTTAGAGAGAGGCGAAAGTGAAAGAAGCAGGTGTGCCTTGGGCTTTTCCTTTGATCTTCATGCTACCGATAAGGCGGCGCGAACCGGTGTGATCCACACCCCGCGCGGAGAAATCCGCACGCCGGCCTTTATGCCGGTGGGCACGGCGGCGACGGTCAAGGCGATGATGCCGGAAAGCGTGCGGGAAACTGGCGCAGATATCCTTTTGGGCAATACCTATCACCTGATGCTGCGCCCGGGCGCAGAGCGGGTGGCGGCCCTGGGCGGGTTGCACAAGTTCATGAACTGGTCGCGGCCCATCCTGACCGACAGCGGCGGGTTTCAGGTTATGAGCCTGGCGGGGTTAAGAAAACTTACCGAAAAAGGTGTGACCTTTAAGAGCCATATTGACGGGTCCAAGCACGAATTGACACCGGAACGTTCCATGGAAATTCAGGCGCTTTTGGGCTCGGATATCGTGATGTGTTTCGATGAATGCCCGGCGCTGCCTGCCACGGACGATGAGGTGGCACGCGCAATGCGCCTATCGATGCGGTGGGCGGAACGCTCGAAAGAGGCGTTTGGCGACCGGCCCGGTCATGCGCTTTTTGGCATCATGCAGGGCGGTGTGACGCAAGAGCTGCGCGAGGAAAGCGCCAAGGCGCTGGTTGAGATCGGATTTGACGGCTATGCGGTGGGCGGTTTGGCCGTGGGAGAGGGGCAGGAGGCCATGTTTGGTGTCTTGGACTATGCCTGCGACAGCCTGCCCGAGGACAAGCCCAGATACCTGATGGGGGTGGGCAAACCGGACGATATCGTAGGCGCAGTGAAGCGCGGCATTGACATGATGGACTGCGTTTTGCCCTCGCGTTCGGGGCGCACCGGGCAGGTTTTCACCCGGCATGGGCAGCTCAATATCAAGAACGCGCGTCACATGGATGACACACGTCCGCTTGATGAGGGCTGTTCCTGTCCTGCCTGCCGTAACTACTCGCGCGCCTATCTGCATCACCTTTTCCGCAGCCAGGAAATTTTGAGCTCGATGCTGTTGACCTGGCATAATTTGCAGTATTATCAGGATATTATGGGTGAAATGCGCTGCGCGATTGCCGATGGAAATTTTGCCGGGTGGGAAGAAAACTTCCATGCTGGGCGCGCGCGTGGCGACATAGATCCGCTCTGAAATCTGCATTATCCCGATTTTGGCATCAGTCCGTTTCCGCCCCATCGGCGGATTCTTGCTAGGTGATATCGCCTGACTCGGGGTAGGATACCTGTGTTTTAGTGATGTCTGTGAGTGATAGTATTATGCCTTTTGCAATGTTTGCTGTGAGCTGGATGTCAGCAGCCGTTTTGGCGGTCGCTGTTCTGGCGTAAAATTAAGGTTCGTTATGATCCGTTTACCCTTTGAGAAGGTTTTGCATACACCTTCGGTCTCACGGGCGGTTCACGCCCGGTTGATGGGAACCGATAAAATGTCTTTTGCTGTCTTTTCCTTTTCCTGGGCCTTTATGGCGATGGTCGCAATTTCTCTGCTGGCCTGACCTCGCCGGATTTTGGAACCGCACGCGCGATTAAGTGACCAAAAGTCAGGGGAACCTGACTATGCGCGCGTGCGTTCCTTTCCTACTTTCAAGTGTAACCAGTGAGGACCTGACTATGCCTTATGCCGTATTTACAGCCAGTTGGATGTCCGTTGCCGTTTTGGCAGCGTCTGTTTTGGCCTGACCCCTTAACAAACCGCAAATTTAATCGAATTCGCGCTTGTGCCAGCGTGTCCTGCACGGCATTGTCAGCGGCACAGGTAAAACGACCCCATATAAGCCGACCAAGGTTGAAACAGGGCGGGCATCGCCCCAGATTAACCAAATCGAAACGGAAAAGGCCGGGCGTTGCCGCCAAGTCGGGACCAGAGCCTTTTTGCGAGTATAGGATATCGAGCATGAAAGATCCCCTTAACGCTTCTTACCCAGTGCTGCCGCTGCGAGATATTGTGGTGTTCCCACATATGATCGTGCCGCTTTTCGTGGGCCGTGAAAAATCGGTGCGCGCGCTGGAAGAGGTGATGCAGGATGACAAACAGATCCTGCTCAGCAGTCAGATTGATCCGTCCGAGGATGATCCGACGTCAGACGGCATCTACAACACCGGCGTGCTGGCCAATGTGCTGCAGCTGCTCAAATTGCCCGACAGCACGGTCAAAGTTCTGGTCGAGGGCGTGAGCCGTGTGAAAATCACGGACTACATTGAAAATCCGAACTTTTTTGAAGCCCGCGCCGAATATCTGACCGAGATGCCGGGTGATGCCGCGACGATTGAAGCTTTGCTGCGCACCGTGACGGATGAATTCGCGCGCTACGCCAAGATCAAGAAGAACATCCCCGAAGAGGCGCTGGCGGCCGTGACCGAGGCCGATGATGCCGCCAAGCTGGCCGATCTTGTCTCCGGTCATCTGGGCATTGAAGTGGACCAGAAACAAGAGCTTTTGGAGACGCTGTCCGTGAGCGAGCGCCTTGAGAAAGTCTATGGCCTGATGCAGGGCGAGATGTCGGTGCTTCAGGTCGAGAAAAAGATCAAGACCCGCGTCAAATCCCAAATGGAGCGCACGCAGCGCGAGTACTATTTGAATGAGCAGATGAAGGCCATTCAGAAGGAGCTGGGTGACGGCGAAGAGGGCGAAGGCGAAATCGCTGAGCTTGAAGAGAAAATCGCCAACACGAAGCTCTCGAAAGAGGCGCGTGAGAAGGTTGATGGCGAGCTGAAAAAGCTCAAGAATATGAGCCCGATGTCGGCGGAAGCCACGGTTGTGCGCAACTATCTTGACTGGATGTTGTCGATCCCCTGGGGCGTCAAAAGCCGGGTCAAAAAAGACCTTAGCCGTGCGCAGGAAGTGCTTGATAACGACCACTATGGCCTGGAGAAGGTCAAAGAACGGATCGTCGAGTATCTGGCTGTGCAACAGCGCTCGAAGAAACTCAAAGGCCCGATCCTGTGCCTTGTGGGACCTCCGGGCGTGGGTAAGACGTCGCTGGGACAATCTGTGGCCAAGGCGACGGGGCGCGAATTTATTCGCATCAGCCTGGGTGGCGTGCGCGATGAAAGCGAAATTCGCGGCCATCGTCGGACTTACATTGGGTCCATGCCCGGCAAGATTATCCAGGCGCTGAAAAAAGCCAAGACGACCAATCCGCTGATCCTTCTCGATGAGATCGACAAGATGGGTCAGGATTTCCGTGGCGACCCAGCGTCGGCGATGCTTGAGGTGCTGGATCCGGAACAGAATTCGACCTTCATCGATCACTACATGGAGGTTGAATATGACCTCTCGAATGTGATGTTCCTGACCACGGCGAACTCCTACAACATGCCGGGGCCATTGCTGGACCGGATGGAGATCATTCCGCTGGCGGGCTACACCGAAGACGAAAAGCGCGAGATCGCCAAGCAGCATCTGCTGCCCAAGCAGATCAAGAACCATGGCCTGAAAGCCAAGGAATTCAGCTTTGGCGACGATGCTCTGACTGACATCATCCGCTACTACACCCGCGAGGCGGGAGTGCGGAACCTTGAGCGTGAGATTGGCAAGGTGGCGCGTAAGGCGCTGACCAAGATCATCCGCAAAGAGGCAGAAAAAGTTGATGTCACGTCAGAAAACATCGACGACTTCCTCGGCGTGAAGAAGTTCAAGTTTGGTCTGGCCGAAGAAAAGGATCAGGTCGGTGTGGTTACTGGTCTGGCCTACACATCGGTCGGTGGAGAGCTTTTGAACATCGAGGCGCTGCGCCTTCCGGGCAAAGGCAGGATGAAAACCACTGGTAAGCTTGGCGATGTGATGAAAGAATCCATCGACGCGGCAAATTCTTATGTGCGCTCCATAGCGCCACAGATCGGGATCAAGCCGCCGAGATTCGAAAAGTGGGATATCCACGTGCATGTGCCCGAAGGGGCCACACCGAAAGACGGGCCTAGTGCCGGTCTTGCTATGGTGACGTCGATTGTCTCGGTTCTGACCGGTATTCCGGTGCGCAAGGACATCGCCATGACCGGTGAAGTCACCCTGCGCGGCACCGCACTCCCGATCGGCGGGCTCAAGGAAAAACTTCTTGCGGCACTGCGCGGCGGGATCACCACTGTGCTTATCCCGCGCGACAATGAGAAGGATCTGGTGGAGATTCCCGACAACGTGAAAGAGGGGCTGGAAATCATCCCCGTCGATCACGTGAGCGAAGTGTTGCGTCTTGCTCTGGTGGATACGCCAAAGGCCGTGGAATGGGATGAAGAGGCCGAAGAAGCCGCTGCTGCCGCTCTGCAATCCACGCAAGGATCAGGTGCAACGGCGCACTGACTTCACCCGACAGACACAGAAAGCGGCGCCTTAATCCAAGGCGCCGTTTTTCGTTTGAATTGAGCGGCTTGCGCAGCGACGTTTAGGTTTAAAACGCGCCCGCAGCCGCCAGGATGATCAACAGAACCGAAAGGCCGGCCAACGTGCCTTCAAGCTTTTCTGAGCTTGCCGTTGCGTCCTCGGCGATCACGGAAGGTTCGACAACCGGGTCCGACAAAGACCCTGCAAGAGACGGCTCTGCCGCAAGCACGAAAATCAAACCGACAGCAATAGTTAAGTGTTTCACGTAAATTCCCCCAGAATTTATTCTGCAACAGTTTACATTTCCCGAAACGGCAAGGTCAACTGAGAGGTGGTTTTTGACGCAGATTTCCGTATGCTGTTTCCAAAATACAAACAATCGGGTGGTAATCATGGCAACACGTAGCGCAACAAAGACAAAACCCAAGGCGGCTGTGTCTGGTTCAAACAACAAGGCAAAAGCGACGGCCAAGGCGGCGGCTGCGGCTCCAAAGACCCCTCCTTCAATACCGCCAGCGTCCAAGGCGCCGGTTGTGGCAGCTTCCAAACCAGCGGCACCCGATGCCGCTCGGGTTGCTACCGAAATGAAGCGCAAAGAGCTGGTCGAAGAGGTCAGCCGACGCGCTGAGCTTCCAAAGCATAAAGTAAAACCGGTGGTCGAGGCGATGATCTCGGTGATGGGCGAGGCTGTGACATCAGGCCGGACCATGAACCTCCAGCCCTTGGGTCGGCTCGTGCACAAACGTCGCAAGGAACATCCCAATGCGACGATCAGCATTGTGCGGATTCGCCAAGCCAAACAACAGGACTGATCTAAACCGGCCAGGCGCGTGTCCCGTGTTGGGTCTTGCGCGCATCAAACGGTACGGCTAGATAGCTCTCTGGCGGGCGATTAGCTCAGTGGTAGAGCGCTTCGTTCACATCGAAGATGTCAGCAGTTCGAATCTGTTATCGCCCACCATTACTTCATTACCCGGATAACGCACCATGTCTAACCTGCAGCCGGACCAGGCCCGTCTGCCGAAGCTGCCAGAGCTTTGGATACTGCGTCATGGCGAGACCGAATGGAACCGTGCCGGGCGTTTGCAGGGGCACCTGGACAGCCCGCTGACCGAGACCGGCAAGTCCCAGGCCCGAACCCAAGGCGACATCCTGAAACGCTGTGCGCTGCCGCGCGACACGGTTCTGGTGAGCAGCCCCTCGGGGCGTGCGCGCCTGACAGCCGAGATTGCAAATAAAGAGCTGGGGCTTCCGGTCAAAACCGAGGCGGCGTTCACCGAGATTGATATGGGCAACTGGCAGGGGGAAACCGTGGGTGCGCTGGCCAGAACAATACCGGATTTGCCAGTTCTGGAAGATCCGCATTTGTGGAAATTCACGGCACCTGAGGGCGAAACGCTTGAGGACATGAGTGTGCGGGTTGAACGCGGGTTGAGGCGCCTTAAAGGACCCACAGTGATTGTCACGCATGGTGTCACATCGCGGCTTATGCGCTGCTTTGCGCTTGGGCTTGCGCCTGCGGCGTTGTCATCTCTGCCCGGAGGGCAGGGGATTGTGCATCACATCAGGGATGGCAAAGCTGTCGTCCTTGGCCCTGAGGCTCGGTAACATCCGGATCACATCCCAAGTATACGAACTACCGGAACCCCCACGGCCATCAAGGCAACCGCAACGCAAACCGGCCAGCTCCAGGTGGGCCAGGTCTCGGGCAGGCGGCTTTTCAGAACCATCATCGAGCCGCCCAGAGCAAGGGCAATGGTGAGCGCAAGAAGCATGATGATGCTGTAGGCGCCTTTGACGGGATCAAGCGCCCCGGAGCCGCCAATTTTCATGAAATAGGCCACCCAAAGCACACCGATTCCGATGCCTGACAGGATCAATAGGCGTATCGCGCCGGCCTTGGGAAGAAAAACAAGGCCGAAATACAAGGCCAAAGGAAGGGCAGTACCAACAAACCAGGACGCCACGGACGAAATCTCCTTACAACACCCCGCACCACAACCGACGCGGTTGATACTGTAATCGGTCGCGAAAAAGAAGACGTGATCGCCAAAATCTTGACGTTACGTAACGTCCTAATGCGTGTGTCATGCACATTTGGGGATGAAACTCGTGTGCGACGCGCTTCTGCCCTTGCGTCCCGGGCCGGACATTTGCTAGAGGGCGCAGACGGAGGGCGGTTAGCTCAGTTGGTAGAGCGCTTCGTTTACACCGAAGATGTCGGGGGTTCGAGTCCCTCACCGCCCACCAGCCTTTCATACAAAACATGATGTGTTGAGACCGTGCAGGATTGCGGTCGTTTTCCCGTTGACGGTGCTTGACGGGGCCGGGCGCGCAGCCTAAGAAGCACCTCACGCTTGGGCCTCTGGTTCAGGCTTGCAGCGGGCGGTTGTAGCTCAGCTGGTTAGAGTACCGGCCTGTCACGCCGGGGGTCGCGGGTTCGAGCCCCGTCAACCGCGCCAATTCCCTCCAGAGTTTGATGGATTATGGGTTTGGGTCCAGAGCAGAACTCTCCTGAGCGCGCAAATCCAAAGCATCACCCATCAGGTCATATGTACAGCCGCGACGGTCGAAACATTGTATTCAATGCGTGACTTTCCAGATCGACCACAAGAGGTCTGCGAAGCCCGGGTAGGATACAAACATCATAAATCTCAGATGCTACGCCTTCTAAAACGATTTTATGCTCGATTTTCTTTGTCTTGAGATTGACGACGGAAATGGAGCATTCCGGTTCGAGCCCTTCGTCTGAGAGCCTTTGATTTAAAGGCGTTTCATCATTTCCCTCAAACACCCCCTGACGTCGCGGCTTGGACGCGCCAACCAGCGCGTAGTCCTTCCAGAAGGAAAGCCCCCTAGTGAAGCCCGGAATGAAACAAATCGGGCTGTACTTACCCGTCTTGCGGTCAACTTCCCCCAGTTCCCCCATGCCGCTGTTGGCGACATAAAGCTTGCCTTTATGAAGCTGCGGTGAGTGTGGCATATGAAGATTGTCACAGAGTATCTTGTCTGACTGCACGTCAATAAGCAGCCCTGTGCAGTCGCTTTTTGGAAGCGCGCGCCATCCCATTTCAGTGTCCGTGTCCGCAAAGCACGTCACGTATCTCGGGGCTCCGTTCTCTAGCTCCAGACAGTTCAGATGGCACCTGTCACCATAGGCAAACTCGCTGATGAAGCCGGGTTTCCAAAGTGGTTCGAAGCTCCATTTCTTGTGAAGCTTCGCCACGCAGTTGAACTGACAGGAGGTGAAGTAAACGCCACCGTCGGACACACGTACATCATGCAGATTTATGTATCCTGTGGTGGTCGCCCCTATTGGAGCAAAGATCGCATCATGCCCTTGGGATTCTTGTCCTTTGTCGAGAAAATTCTCCAATCGCCAGATTTGTTTGTAGCCTGCCATCCACAATGTTCCATCGTGCAGGCTCAGCCCCATGGATCTTTGAAAATTTGCATCTGAAAAAACAAATTTTCCCGCTTGGTCCAAACCGATCATGAACAGCTTGCCAATGTGGTAGGTGTTGAAGGCCAGAGAAACTTTGTTCTGCGAAAGCCATTTGCGAAACCCTGAACTGGGCAATAGTTTGATTTGCCCTGTTTTTGTTTCAGGTGTTTCCGGAAAAGTAAGCTCTTTGTCCTGATCGTTCTCTGATGGATTTTGTGCCAAATCCGTTCCTGCTAACTTTATTATCTTTCTTTAAAACGCTAGCCTGTTGTGGCGCAAATTAGAATAACAAGTTTCGCTGGGGAGCGAGTTAACATGTCTGAGCAAACAGATACTGGCGGACTTATCAACGTTTCCCCGCTTTATCCGAATGACGATATTTTGCGTGTGTTTGGTGAAATCGCCTTTCTCGCCTTTTACTCAGACCTCTATGGGGCTTGGTCCGCGCGTGCGATAGCGCGTTCATTCGAACCCCCGGTCTATCTCAAACAATTCAATGTCTATCGTGCCAAGAACGTCCCGCGCGGCATGGTAACCTGGGCCTTGCTTGATAAAGCGGCGGAGGAAAAACACGTGTCTGGCGGCGGTTTGGATAGCTTTGATGACTGGCAATCCGGTAAGCAGCTCTGGATCATGGATATCATGGCGCCCTGGGGCCATGGGCGTGACGTGATAGAAGACATTAAGGCTACGGTGCAAACCAATAGTGTGAAAACACTGCGTGTGCACAAGGGTGAGAAGAAAATACTCGAATGGCATCGCGAAACGGCTGATTCAAAATGGAAAATTAGGTCCAGCAAGGTTTGATGAGAGATCCCGCTAAAACCTGGTATCTCTTAGTTTAGTTACATATTGCCTAAATTTTACCCCAGTTGTTCCACAAATTGTGCACCTCCTTTGCCTTAACTCTAGCGCTTGATTGAAGCACGAAGGGGCAACGCCGCGATCCTCACGGGGTTGGAGGTGTGGGATAACTGAATGGTTAGTCTGTCGGGTCCAACGACTGCGAATATAACAGAAGGCCTCAACGGCGGCGGTAACATAACCGCCAGTGGGACCGTCGCGAATAACGAGCCCGGCATCTATTCCTGGCTGCCAGGTGGGTATACTATTCTGTCTGCGCCAACCTTTGGTACGCTGACCATCACGCAAAACACGGCCAACGGAGAAGGTGGCTATACTTGGAGCTTTGTGGTAGACTCAGATGATCCCGCGTTGGATGGGCTCGATCGCGGAGACAGTCTGGACATTACCTTCAATGTTCGTGTCACTGATGTATCGTTCAACGCTGCAAACGGGTTCGCCTCTACGGTGAACGGAACTGCTGTGATTGACACTCATCAGGTCACAATTACGATTTTTGGCGAAAACGAAGTGTGTTTCGCACGAGGTACAGAAATTCTGACCGAAGCTGGGCCACGCAAAATTGAGGCTTTAAAGGTCGGCGACAAAGTCGTCACAAGGGATAGAGGGGCACAACCCATTCGCTGGATCGCCTCGTCGAAGATCAGCAAGGAAAGGCGTCGAGGGAATTCTCAGCTTGAACCTATCGCAATCGAACCGGATACATTCTCACCAGGTGTTCCGTCGAAACGCCTTCTATTATCACCACAGCATCGCATCCTTGTCGAAAACGCGAATTTAGCCGTGCTCTTTGGTGAGTCATCTGCGCTTGTGAGTGCGAAGAACCTAAAGAACTCAAGGACTGTATATAGTTGTGGCGATGAGGTTGAGGACCTCGAATACTGGCACCTCGCTCTAGACAGCCATGAAGTTGTATACGCTGAAAACTGCCCCGTTGAGTCGCTTCATTTTGGGGATGAGGTGCTGAGCACACTCAATCCCGCCCAACTTGTCGAGCTTAACGAAATATTCCCAGGCCTCATCGACCAGAGCAGCCAACTAAGCTTCCCGGAACTTCGATCTTTCGAAGGGCAATTGATCTCGCATGGATTGTGAGAATTCGGATTTCTATATCAGTGGAGCTAGCAAAAGCAGGTTCAATAAACCGTCTGATCCCGCAATGCCGTCAAGCCGGGAGCTTTTAAGGTTTTGGTGTTTTCGACCTTTGCGTTTTCATAAGACATGAGTCACAGATTTCCGCGAAACGCCGCGCAGCATTCATCGTCGCGCGCATTTTGACTTTATTTGATGTCTTACTTCAAAATCGAAACGCTTTGGGTCACTGCAAAAACGGGATCGGGTCGACGCTGTCAAAGCCCTTGCGGACCTCGAAATGCACGGCCGCCGCACCATCTGACCGGATCTCGGCCAACTGGTCGCCGCGTTTGATGCGGTCTTCCTTGTCGACCTTCACCTTGACCACGTTGGAATAGACCGTCAGCAGGTTGTCTTCGTGCTTCACAACGATGATCGGGATGCCGTTGGTATCCTTGGTGATCGCGGCAACGGTGCCGTCCGCGGCGGCGCGCACCGGGGTGCCGGGCGGGGCGGCGATGTCGATGCCATCATTCTTGCCTTTGGCATATTCGCGAATGATGTCGCCCTTGACCGGAAAGGCCATGCGCGTGTCGCGTTTCCGGGTCTCGCCGCTCAGATCAGGCGCGGCGGTGCGCGCCACAGGCTGCGAGGCAGGCGCGGTGTCTTCTTCCGGCAGAGGCTCGGACGCGCTTGGGGGCAGGGGTGTTGGCGTGCCCGCGCCCGGCGGTTCAGTTTCCAGCGGTGTGGCCTCAACCGAGGCCGTGCGCGTGTCGGCGACCGCCACGGGGATCAGGAGATACTGACCTTCGCGCACGTCGAAATCCGCGCCAAGCCCGTTCCAGTCGGCCAGGCTGCGCACCGAGACGTTGTAAAGCCGCGCGATGGTAAAGGCGGTCTCCCCGCGTTGAACCTGATGCCGGATCGGCTCGACGCCGGGGGCCGTGGGCGTGAGTGTGCCAGGCTGCGGATTGGCCCCGTCGGCGGCATCAATGGCTGATCCGGCCAAGGTGGTGATGTCCACGCCGCTGGCAGTGATCGGGCCGCCCTCTGGTTCGGCCACGCGCGTGGGCAGCGCAATGATCTCATTCTGGCGCAAAGGCGCGTCGGGATTGATGCCGTTATAGCTGGCCAGCGCATTCACATCGACACCGATACGCTGCGAGACCGTGCGCAGGGTGTCGCCGCGTTTGGCGACCGCCACCTGGTAGCTGGGATAGGAAATGATCCCCCGCGTGTCTGGTGCAGGCCGGTCTGTATTGGCGTTTCGTGCCGCCGATGCGGTGCTTGATGCGCCTCCGCGCAGATCGAAATCCAGATCGGAACACGCAGTCAAAACCATAAGGGCTGCGCATCCGGTCAGCGTGCCCATGCGGCGTAAACGAAAAATCATCTCGATAGTGTCCTCATCAAATGCCCCTTGTTGACCGGAGCTTCTAAAACCACCTGTATCACGACAACGCATCGCTGCGCTACTCGTCTCGGTCTACCCCTTCCAAAAGCGGCACGAACCGCACCGGGGTCAGTTCGTCATAGTCAAAGCCGCTTTCGGTTTTTGTCACCCGAATGAGGCTTTGAACCGTGTCGGACTGTCCCACCGGCACAACCATGATACCGCCAATTTTAAGCTGCGCCAAGAGAGGTCCTGGCGGGTCTTCTGCCGCGGCTGTGACGAGTATGCGATCAAACGGCGCCTGATCGGGCAAGCCAAAGCTCCCGTCGCCGGTGAGCACGGTGATATTCGTCAGATCAAGTTCGCGGAAAATCTCGGCGGCTTCATTCACCAATCTCGGATGGCGGTCCACGGTATAGACGCGCCGCGCCAGCTGGCTCAGGATCGCGGCCTGATACCCGGACCCGGTGCCCACTTCGAGCACCTTGTCGCGCGGTTGCACCTTGAGCGCCTGGGTCATCAGCCCCACCACCGAGGGTTGCGAGATGGTCTGTCCGCAAGAGATTGGCAGAGGCGTGTCGTCATAGGCATGGCTGGCGAAATGACCGCGCACAAACGGCCCGCGGTCCACTTTTTCCATGGCGGTGAGCGTTCGCGCATCCGTCACCCCGCGCGAGCGCAGCGAGAAAAGGAACTGCATCTTGCGTTCCGCGGCACTTGCCTCGGGGTCGGGGGCGTCTTCTTTGGGGGCGTTTTCGCTCATCTTTGGCTCATTCAATCGCCGTCAGCGCATCCAGAACATCATGCGCGGTCAGGTCCGCACGCATGGGGGTTACGGAAATATACCCTTTTAAATTCCAATCCGCATCTGATCCTTCTGCGGTTGGCTGCTGCTGTGGCGCGCCGGTCACCCACAGGAATTTGCGCCCAGAGGGCGAATGATGCGGCTTGACACCAAACCCCATGTCGCGGCGAAACCCCTGGCGGCAGGCGCGCAGGCCCATCACCCCATCGCCAGGTACGGGCGGAAAGTTCACGTTGTAGAAAATGCCGTAGTCATCTTTGCTCCACACGCCCTTATCCAGAAGGGTGCGCACGGTGCGCAGCCCATGTTGACGCGCGGCCTCAAACTTGTCGTCCAGGTCTTTGTTGTCGGGGCCGTAGTATTGGCTGAGCGCAATGGCCGGCAGACCCTGAAGCGCGGCTTCCATCGCCGCGCCCACAGTACCGGAATAAACCGCGTTTTCGGCAGAGTTGTTGCCACGGTTCACTCCAGAAAGCACCAGATCAGGTGGCGCGTCCGCCATCACGTCATGCTTGGCGGCCAGAACGCAGTCAGCGGGGCTACCTTGCACTGCAAAGCGGCGCGGGCTCATTTCGGCGATCATCATGGGATTTGTGAAAGAAATACAGTGGCCGACGCCGGATTGCTCAAACGCCGGAGCCACAACCCAAACTTCCCCCTCCGGACCAGCCAGCTCTGTGGCAATGTCTTCCATAACGGCCAGGCCGGGGGCGGAGATACCATCGTCATTTGTAATGAGAATGCGCAAACGCTACTCCTTTGGGTTGCGACGGCGGGGTGCTGTTTACCGCTGTCTATCCGGGGTGAGAGAGTGGGGCAAGCGGGGGCTTGGATTTGGGGTGCGTTCGAGGGTGTTTGGTGCCCCTAGTGTTGGCGTTAAACTCAAAACGGGCACGAAACTGCGTTGTGAGCCGATATTTCTGCTTTAAGCTGACGATGTGCAAAGACGTAATTCTAATGCTGAAATAGTAGCGAAGCCGCAAGTCGGGAAAAGAACGACGAATTAAATCAGAAAACGTTGAGGATTAATACAGATATTCTAAACATGCCCACAGGTAAGGATGTCAGACAAACTTGCAATCGTTTGACGTGCCTGAAAGTGTCCGGTCGAAATGATGACTATTCCTACAGCATTTTGAAAAACGAGCGAAGTCATTTAAAAAAGGTTGACGACCGCAAAGATGTTGGCCGTCAACCTATGCTCAAAGTCTACGATATCTACCCGCGTTGTTTGTTTTCGAACATCGCATCGAAATTCATTTCGGGGTTGGCGTCACACTCTTCTTTAAGCACCACCATCAAGTCTTCGTCTGAACCGGTTGCTGCGGCCCTTGCGGCGGCACGACCGCCGACATCACTATCTGGGTCACCAAGTTCGTTAGTCTCACCCGTCGTGTAGGTCTTTTCATCTTCGTCAGCGCCGCTCGCTTCCTCACGAAGATTTTCGCGCCCCCCCATAACTTCGAAAGCTTCCTTTTGCGCGGATTCATCCATTTCGCTGAACTCTTTACATGTCATCGCGAATGCTGGCTGCGAAAACGCAATTAAGAAGCCTAAAATAGAGGCTGATTTCAAATAAGTCTTACCGAAGAGCATTTCTTCCTCCTAGATTGCAGATCTAAGCACCCTTTGCGTTATGCAAATTCAAGTACAGATCTTGAGTGAAAAACACTGGGCGGTATGAATCGGTTCCGACTAAATCTTTGTGGTCACAGTGATGTCAGAAGTAGTGATCAATATGCTACTCCCACTCTGTGATGGTCTTCGTACTTGCATAAAGCTGACCCGATGCAAGATGAAAGAACCTAAGCGGCGGATTTGCTAGGTGTAAGTGCAGGTAGTGGGTCAGTTTGAAACTTTAAAAGTGGGCTTTTGACCACATGGTCAAAGACACACGATTGCGAAATTCAGGTAACATCTCCAACTTTGCTTGTCCGTTTAAAACGTCATTGTCCGATACTTCATATCTCGACGTTCGATCTTTCAAAAAGAATAAAGTGTTGCGATCATTCATTGAATCCGAACCGCAAAGCAGTCATTCCGGTTTTGCCCCTTGTCGCCCGCAGTGCCCCGGCACCTAAGTGACGTGTACGCCCTCTAAATCCCCGCCAAAAGTCGCACGGCCTCGTCATTGGCCTGAGCCAGAACGCTGCGGTCTTCTCCGGGGAAAAACCGTGCGCGGGTGGCGGTGTTCATCGGCGCGGGGCTGAGGATATCGACCTTGGGGCCGATCTTGACGGTCTCGGCCTGCCAGCTGCGCACCAGAGCCATTTGCGCAGCCTTGGTGGCGCCGTAGCTGCCGAAGAATTTCTCGCCCGCGCGAGGGTCATCGAAAAACACCGCACGCCCGGCTTCGCCAAGCAGCGGTGCCACGAAACCGATCAAACGGGTGAGGGCGGTGAGGTTGATGTCGACCGATTTCTTCCAGTCTTTCATCTCGATATGCGCGGTGGGCGCCAAGGGGGCGGCATGAATGGCAGTATGCACCCAAGTGTCGATTTTGCCCCAGCGGTCATAAATCGACCGGCAGAGCTGCGCCATAGCACCTTCCAAGGTGATGTCCATGGGCGCAAGCGTGGCCTCGCCGCCCATCGCCTTGATCTGATCGTCCAGCTCTTCCAGACCGCCAGTGGTGCGGCCCACGGCCACCACATGATGCGTTTTGGCAAGCTCCAGCGCACAGCCCGCTCCAAGGCCACGGGACGCGCCGGTGACAAGGGCGAGTTTTCTGTCTTTCTGATCGGTCATGGGCGTCCCAATCCCATAAGGCAGAGGTCCAAATCAAGCGCATTCGCTTGACTTTCCCACGCGCGTGCGAAAAACAAACTTCAAATATGGGACATGAAAGGACACTCGTTATGCAAGACACTGTTCTGAGCAAGGCAATTCTTGGCCACCAAGGCCTGATCCGCAAGCTGGGGCTTGTCCTCGGCGGGTCGCTCTTTATCGCGCTGGTCGCACAGGCAAGCGTGGGCTGGCCGGTGCCGATGTCGCTGCAGGGCCTGGCCATTCTGCTCGTTGGCTTCACCTTTGGCTCGCGGCTGGGCGCTGCGACGCTTGTGACCTATCTGGCCTATGGCGCGATGGGGTTCCCGGTGTTCTCAAACGGGATGGCCGCTACCGCGCTTGTCGGGCCGACGGCTGGCTTCCTTTACGGCTTTGTCGGCATGGCCTTCCTGGCCGGTCTCGCGGTTGAAAAGGGTTTGGCCAAAGGCGTTCTGTCGACCGCGCTCTGCGGAATTGTGATCTCGGTGTTGCTCTATGTGCCCGGTCTGGCATGGCCCGCAGCGGCGCTTGGCAAAACCCTTCCAGAGCTCTGGTCAGGCTGGATGGCACCCTTCCTGCTGGGCGATGCGATCAAGGCTGTGATTGCCGCGATGGTGGTCTGGGGCGGCTGGCAGGCGTTGAAGACGCGCAAAGGCTGATTCTCCTATAAATTGTTTTAGGAACACCGCCTTTCGAGGCGGTGTTTTTGTTTCGAGGGTTGAGGTAATACAGTCAATTAGTTATTATTATATATGGTTTATTTACGACTCCGTATCCGTTTGTATGGATTTTAGGCAAATTTGAAGTTATCGGACGTACAGCCATATTTTGACCGCATTTCTTTCGCGTATTCACGTATGAGTTGAATTTTGAACTGCTCAATCCCACAGGGCAAAGCGGTTCAGTGTGAAAAGGTGTATCCAAATGGCCAAGAGTTTTCCCTTCGCGAAAAAATCAGGCTTCAAAACATTTTTTGAGGACGAAAACGGGGCGGTGACCGTCGACTGGGTCGTCCTAACAGCACTGCTTGTCGGATTGGTCGCTGTGGCCTTTGCCGGGGTCGAAGGCGGTGTTGCTGCGCTGACGGGGCAACTGGTGGCGTATTTGACGGGCCTATTGTGATCCAACAGGATTAGAATTCGCGGAAGTTTTGAGTTGGGAAATACATCTCTTTCCAGCGCTATTTTCTACTTAGAAATACCGTAACTTGGGCAACAGTGCGGGCGCGCGCCCGTATATAAGATGGCCAGACCTATCCCGGCAGCCGCAGGTCATAGGTTGACCCGAGCAGGGACAAAACCACGCGACCCTCCTCGATGGCGGCCACCTGTGCCTGACCAATCCGGTCGCCCACCGTGACCTTGCTGATGCGGCCATGCAGGCGCAGCAAGGCACTGCTGTCTTCTGGTGTCAGAAAAGTGCCGATCAGCAGCGGACGGTTGCGTGCGCTGGTATAGCCCGCGTGCAACGTGGCCGCAGAAAGGGTTTCCGGCGGGGTGGGGGTGGTGTCGTCTGTCGACATGAAGATTCGTTCCTGCAAGACGCGATCTGCGCCGGTCGGCGGGGCTGATAGGCTTGTTTGAAAGGTTCCGAAAGGGGATTTTGAACGGACGGCGAAATCTTGCCGCAGTGCAGCATGAGCGAGGCGTTACTCCGCCGCCTTCAGCTCAAAGCCCTTTTCGATCTGGTCCGACGGTTCCACCGGATAATCACCCGAGAAACAGGCATCGCAATATTGCGGGCAGGATTTGTCGCGCCCCTTGGCCTCGCCTACGGCGCGGTAGAGCCCGTCGAGCGAGATGAATTTTAGGCTGTCGACAGCCAGGTGTTCCCGCATTTCCTCTTCGGACATCGTGGCGGCCAGAAGTTTTTCGCGGTTGGGCGTGTCTACGCCATAGAAACAAGGCCAGGCGGTGGGCGGGCTGGCAATGCGGAAATGCACCTCCTTGGCGCCGGCATCGAGGATCATTTCCTTGATCTTGCGGCTGGTGGTGCCCCGCACCACACTGTCATCCACGAGGATCACGCGTTTGCCCTCAATGAGCGCGCGGTTGACGTTGAGCTTGAGCCGCACACCCATGTTGCGGATCTGCTCGGTCGGCTCGATGAAGGTCCGGCCCATATACTGATTGCGGATGATGCCCATCGCATAGGGAATGCCGCTTTGATGGCTGTACCCAATGGCCGCAGGCGTGCCAGAGTCCGGCACCGGGCAGACCAGATCGGCCTCCACCGGGCTTTCCTTGGCCAGTTCCACGCCGATCTGATGGCGGGTTTCATAGACCGATTGCCCACCGATGATGGAATCCGGGCGCGAGAAATAAACATGCTCAAAGATGCAAAAGCGCGGCTTTTGCGGACGGAAGGGACGGTGGCTTTCCACCCCATTGCCGTTGATGACAACCATTTCGCCGGGTTCAATTTCGCGCACGAATTTGGCCCCGATGATGTCCAAAGCGCAGGTTTCCGAGCTGAGCACCCAGCCATCGCCGACCTGACCCAGCACCAGGGGGCGCACACCCAACGGATCGCGCACGCCGATAAGCTTGCTGCGGGTCATGGCCACAATGGAAAACGCGCCTTCCACACGGCGCAGGGCGTCTTCCATGCGTTCCGGGATCGTGCGTTGCAGAGACCGCGCCATCAGGTGGATGATACATTCGCTGTCGGAATTGGACTGAAAGATCGAGCCGCGCTCGACCAGTTCGCGACGCAGCGCATCGGCATTGGTGATGTTGCCGTTATGCGCAATCGCGGCCCCGCCCATTGCAAATTCGCCGAAAAACGGCTGCACGTCACGGATCAC
>JBCAZO010000002.1:0-23227 GCA_038532975.1 Pseudomonadota bacterium | reverse complement strand
GTCATTGCGTCCGGGAATGACCGCTACGGCCGATATTATCGTTGCCGAGGTGGAAGATGCTTTGCTGGTTCCCAACGCAGCTCTTCGTTACGCGCCTCCTGCGGAGCCGACCGAGGATGATCAAGACCGCAGTGGGCTTTTGGGGATGTTGATCCCGGACAATACCGATTCAGGACGTGTTGTAGATACAACGACGCTGTGGGTTCTAAGAGACGCGCGGGCGCAAGAAATCGAGATTAAGGCGGGCGATAGTGACGGCAGGATGACCGAGATTGTCGGCGGCGATGTGATGGAAGGTGACATGATCATATTGGAGCAGATCAATGAGTGACGCCCAGGCCCGTCCCTTGATCCGCCTGCGCGACATCTCTCGCACCTATGGCGCTGGTGAAGCGCAGGTGCGTGCCCTTGATCACGTCGACCTGGATATCGAGGAAGGTGAATTTGTCGCCATAATGGGCCCCAGCGGCTCAGGCAAATCAACGGCCATGAATGTGATCGGCTGTCTTGATGTGCCCACAAGCGGAGAGTATTTTTTCAGCGGCGTTGAAGTTGATGACCTGAACAACGATCAACGCGCACTCTTGCGTCGACATTACCTTGGCTTTGTATTCCAAGGTTACAACCTTCTGCATCGGACAAGCGCACTTCATAATGTTGAACTTCCCCTGATTTACAAAGGCCTGGACCGGGTTGAACGTCGCGACATGGCGATGCAGGCTCTAAAAAGAATGGGCTTGGAGCATCGCGCGCATCACGATCCCTCTGAGCTATCGGGCGGACAGCAACAACGTGTGGCCATTGCCCGTGCCTTGGCAGGATCACCAAAAGTCGTGCTGGCCGACGAACCAACTGGCAATCTGGATACCAAGCTTTCTGCCGAGATCATGGAAATACTTCAGGATCTGAACGAGTCCGAAGGGTTGACCATCGTCATGGTGACCCACGAGGCAGATATGGCGGCCTATGCCAAGCGGCTTTTGTGGATGGTCGATGGACGCATAGAGCGCGACAGCCTGACACGAGAGGCGGCGTGACATGCTTTGGGAAACAATCCGGCTCGCCATTGAAGCGATCCAGCGTAATTTTCTACGTTCCGCACTTACCATACTTGGCATCGTGATTGGCGTGGGGTCTGTGATAGCCATGGTGACAATTGGCCAGGGATCAACCCAGCAAGTGACTGCAGATGTGCAAAAACTTGGCTCCAACATGCTAATGATCATGCCAGGTCAGGATGCCATGGAGGGCGGACCCTCCGGCACAGTTGACAAGATGTTTACTATCCGGACCAACAATCTTTTGGAGGCGCAACTTCCCATTCTGGACGCTTCCGCGCCACTTGGCGTTTCGCGCGCGCGGGCTGTTTTCGGCAATGAAAACCATCGTACGGACATCGTTGGCACAGACAATCGTTACTTTCGCGTCGCACAATGGGAAATCGACTATGGCCGCATTTTTGACATCGGCGAGTTAAACGCCGGCAAACCGGTCTGCGTTATCGGCGAAACCGTGCGTGAAGAGCTTTTTGGCAACGTCATTCCCATTGGGGAAACCATTCGTATCAAGGCATTGTCTTGCGAGATCATCGGAACGCTCAAATCCAAGGGCGCTTCGACCTTTGGAAGCGATCAGGATGATTTTGTCATCATGCCGATCCGCACATTTCATCGCAGAGTGGCAGGCAACACCGATGTGTCTCTTTTGATTGCATCTGTCAGAGACGGTGTTTCAACCGAACGCGCTCAGGAGGAAATCACCCTTGTGATGCGCGATATTCGTCGCATCAGTCGCGGGGAGGAAGATGACTTCACAGTGCTCGACATGAAACAGATTGCGACGATGCTGTCGGGTATAACGGGTATTTTGACAGGACTTTTATCCGCAGTGGCAGCCGTGAGCCTTCTGGTCGGTGGTATTGGCATCATGAACATTATGCTTGTCTCTGTCACCGAACGCACACGCGAGATCGGGATCCGTCTGGCAATTGGCGCACAAACGCGTCAGGTGCTTATGCAGTTCCTTGTAGAAGCGATCATACTCTCCTTGTTTGGCGGGCTGATTGGTGTTGTCTTTGGGTTGGGGATAGGTTGGCTGGGTGCATATGTGCTCTCAATTCCGTTCCAACCGGATGTCGTCACGGTGCTCATTGCCTGCGCTTTTTCCGGGGCCGTCGGTGTTATATTCGGCTTCTTTCCAGCGCGCCGTGCCGCGAGGATGAATCCAATTGATGCTTTGAGGCATGAATAACGATGCTCTCACAAGTTTACATTTCGACATAGGTCGAATGTGTGAGAAGCAACGAACTCGCAGAACCAAATAGCTCATGGGACATTTTACTATGATTGATCAGTTGTTGCTTGGCTCTTTCATTACTCTTGTTTCGCTTGTTGGAGGTGCGATCCTGTGGTGGCTGCTCAATGAGACTCTGGAGTTTATGGAACCTTGGCTCCAGAGACCGCCGCTTCCCTTAAAGTCGTTGGTCGTGATTTTGATGGTTGTGCTTGCCACAATGGCAATGATGACATTGGGTGTCTGGCTTTGGGCCGTTGTATTTCTACAGATGTCGATCTTCGCGTCTTTGGAAGAAGCTGTCTACTACTCGCTTGTCGCCTACACGACGTTAGGTCTTGGTGATGTGAGCATGCCAAAAGACAAGCGTCTTCTGGGCGGTATGACCGCGGCAAATGGGTTTCTCATGTTTGGGCTTATGACCGCGATGCTCACAGACACTTTGCGCCATGTCCGGCGGGTTCAACGCAGGTTGAGAGACTAATGATTGAGCTGTCTGACCCCGAGCAACTTGATTAATGTAAATTCGGTCTCTTTTGCCGAATGTAAATTGATCGTGTTTAGGGAGGTTCGCCATGCCAGATCACGGCCACTCGCAACAGGAAATCTCAGCCAGAATTGGTGCGCCGCCAGGAAGGGGTGTTCTAAGGGATGCGATCTACGGTGCCATTGATGGAACCGTAACGACATTTGCAATCGTCGCTGGGGTCGCTGGTGCAGGGCTTTCGCCGATTGTTATTGTTGTTTTGGGCTTAGCAAACGTCTTGGCAGATGGATTTTCCATGGCTGCGGCAAACTACTCAGGCACCAAAGCTGAGCAAGACAATCTTAGGCGAATACGAGCGATTGAAGAGCGCCATATAAAAAAATATCCGGAAGGCGAACGGCAGGAAGTGCGTGAAATTCTACGGCAAAAAGGCCTCGAAGGGCGCATCTTGGAAGAGGCAACAGACGCGATAACGCAAGTTCCAGAAAACTGGATTGCACTAATGATTGAAGGAGAATACGGGCTTGGAGGAACCAACCCACATCCACTTAGGGCTGCCTTTGCTACGTTCATTTCATTTCTTGTTGCAGGAATGATACCGCTTTTTCCGTTTTTACTAGGTTTTGAAAGAGCATTCGAATTTTCCATATGGATGACGATGGCGACCTTCTTCTTGATTGGTGCGCTCAAAAGCAATTGGTCTCTTAGCCCCTGGTGGCTTTCCAGTATTGAAACGGCGCTCATTGGAGGATCTGCTGCTGCGTTGGCATATGGCGTTGGCGCTTTGTTTCATATGTAACGACTTTGCACTTCATTTCGATTTCAGGGCTGTAATTTCACTCTGCTTCACGTTTTTCACAGAAGTCGATCATTCGGATTTTGGTTTGATCAATATCAACGGTCCAACATTGGTGCAGTTTAATCTCTTTGTCGGAAGACGTCACAATATCAGAGGAGCGCCGGATATGGACGACGAGAACCGCCCGAAGAAAACCTTCATCGAGGAAATCGAAGTTGCAGGAGATAAGCTGGTCGAGCGCGTAAAAGAGCTGGCCAAAGAGGGTAGCGTACGCCAGTTGAAAATCGTTGCAGACGACGGGGATGTATTTTTGGAAACTCCCCTGAACATGGGCCTTGTGGTCGGTGGCGTCGTGGTGCTCGCGGCACCCTGGCTGGCCATACTTGGGGTGATCGCCGGACTGGTGACAAAAGTACGGATTGTGGTCGAGCGAGAAATCGAAGACGAAAATGCTGATGTGACTAAAGACTCCGATGCAGACCATAAAGACGTCGCTTAATTGACTCGTGTTCTCAAAGGCTTGGCCGAAAGGTAAGAGCTGGCCTTTAAGGAACCTATCCTGAATGAAAACGTAAATGCTGAGCAAGAGGGCTTCTAGAGCATGAAAAATAGTCAGAAGCCGCTGCATAATGTTGCGAGAGTTATACGGCGCTGGTCGTGCCAAAATAAGATTTTCGCAAAAACCGGATATCCAGTTCGGTTTTTTTCGGTCTCTTTGGGTTTTCTTCTGATGGGGTGCACAGCAACCGTTTCGGGCGATGTGTCGCGAGATGCGGGACAGATGATTTTTGCCGAAAACTGTGCTGAATGTCATGGTGCAGATGCGAAAGGCGGTGGACCCTGGGCGGAAAACCTAAAGACACCACCCGCGGACCTTACCAAAATCGCCAGCAGGCGAAATGGAGTCTGGCCGATGCTCGAAGTGATGTCGATCGTTGATGGATATTCGAAGAAAACAATACCACGTGAGGAAATGCCCATCATCGTCGGCCTTAGTGAAGGTCCAATGGTGAATTTTGACACCGGAAACGGGCTAGTCGAACCCATGCCTGCGCGCCTGGTTGCCATTGCAAACTATCTCGAAAGCATTCAATCTCCACCGCCCAAACAATACATTCCATAAAGCGGAAAATTCATTTCAAAGTTTGCAACCACTGATCCTACCGGGGTCAATATTTGCCTGTAAAAGGCTACATCGCAGCAATTGTAGATCTAGCTAAGGTCTCGTTTGGGTCGCTGAAGCTGATTTTTGAAGCGACCAAGAAATTTGTGCTCCAGACGCTCAGAAGGCTTGATCGAGTAAGCTCATTCATTCATATTCTAATAATAGAATTTGTATGGATGAAACAATGTCATTATCTCGCCGCAACGTGCTTATCGGCGCCGCTGCATTCGCTCATGCAAGTATGTCCAAAAGTGTTGGTTTTGCCGAGACCGCACTTGGTTCTGCAACTCTGACAACTGTAAGTGACGGGTCGCTTGTTCTTCCCGGTAGCTTTCTTTTCGATCCCATGCCCAAGGAAGAGCTTGCTCTGATCCTCGAAAATCTAGGCGTCTCGGCAGAAAGGCTTGAGCCAGAATGCAATCTTGCTCTCTACCAAGATGGGACCAACACCGTGCTCTTCGACGTAGGTTCTGGCCCTGATTTCATGCCAACAGCTGGAACCTTGGCCGACTCGCTTAACGCCTTGGACCTTTCACCCGAGGATGTAACACACGTTGTTTTCACTCACGCGCACCCCGATCACATCTGGGGGCTGTTGGATGAGTTCGATGACCCGGTCTTTACTTCGGCCAGCTACCTGATGGGCAAAACTGAATGGGATTATTGGTGGAATCCTGAAACTGTTAACACGATAGGTGAGGCGAGAGCAGCTTTCGCCGTTGGGGCCAAACGACGGATGGAAGTAATCGAAGACCAAGTTGAGTTTTTCGAAGACGGACAGGAGTTTTTACCCGGAATAGCGGCTTTTGCCTCTTTCGGACACACGCCTGGCCACATGAGTTTCGAGGTGCGCAACGGCACTGACACAGCAGTCGTAGTTGGCGATGCGATTGGCAATCATCACATAGCTTTTGCCAAACCGGCATGGCTCAGCGGATCAGATCAAGACATGGAAACCGCCGCCAAAACCCGGACACGTCTCTTGGACAAGTTGGCGAGCGAGAAAGCTCTGATGGTGGGTTTCCACCTTCCCAACGGCGGCATGGGCCGTGTCGAAGCAGATGGCGACGGATACCGTTTTTTATCAGAGGAAAACTGATGCGACTTTTCAAATTGCTTGTCTTGATTGCCTTTGGCCTGCCTGCACTGTCAGATGAAAATATTGAAGATCAATATCCGGACTCAGCGCTTTACTCGAAACCAATTGAGGTTATCCCTCACGTTTGGTCCGCAATTGGTGCCACCGCACCTCCCACCTACGAAAATTCAGGTCATAACAACAACCTGAGCTTTATTGTCACTGGAGATGGCGTGATTGTCGTAAATGGCGGCGCAGCTTACGTGCTGGCAGAAGCTTTGCATGAAGAAATTAAACGAATTACCGATCAGCCGGTCAAGATTGTAATCAATGAAAACGGTCAAGGTCATGCAATGCTGGGCAATTCCTATTGGGCCGAGCAAAACGTACCGATTGTCGCCCATGTCGATGCGGCGCATGCATTTGAAGAATATGGTGCGCAAATCCTAGAACGAATGAAAGTTTACAACCGTGACAAGGCAGAGGGCACGTTTCTGGCTGGTCCAACGGAAACTTTCGAAGACGAGTACGTTATCGAAATGGGTGAATTCCGTGTCGAAGTTCTGCATCTGGGACCGGCTCACAGCCCAGGTGATGTCTCTGTCTGGCTACCGGATCAAAGCCTCGTCATCGCGGGAGACATGGCTTTTCACGAACGAATGCTGCCAATCTTTGAGGACACTATGACCGCCGAATGGCTTGAAACCTGGGACAACGCGTTTGAACCGCTCAATGCAACATACGTTATTCCAGGACATGGGCACCCGACGAACATGGCACAAGTACGCCGTTACACAAAAGACTACCTTGTTTATCTTCGTGACAAGATTGGGGAGCATCTCGAAAATGGCGGTGATCTCGCAGAAGCCTACTATGTTGATCAATCGCCCTATTCTCATCTTCATACATTTGAAGAGTTGGCCACAAAAAACGCAGGCCGTGTCTATGAGCAAATGGAATTTGAATAGCAGAAATCCTGTGTGCTTGAGCCAAGTCAAAGACAACCGCGCGCCTGGCTATCAAATTTTCGCAAATGGAATATCTGGTCGACACGTTTGGTGAAGGTTGGTTGTTGATTGGTGCAGGCGCACTGATCGGTGTGGTGTTTGGAATAGCGGCATTCCATTCCAAGTTTTGCCTCCGTTCTGCAACCGTCGAGGTCGCACATGGCGAAATGGGTACAAGCCTTGCCATATGGCTTGTGGCATTCACAGCCGCGCTTGCATCGGTTCAGATCTCCGTTGCGGCTGGCTTAATGGATGTGCAGCCCGCAAGACAGCTTTCTGCCACTGGTAGTATGTCGGGCGCAATTATTGGCGGGCTTATGTTTGGCTGCGGCATGATCCTTGCACGGGGCTGTGTCAGCCGTCTTCTTGTGTTGTCGGCTTCTGGGAACTTGCGCGCAATCGTGACGGGTCTTGTCGTTACGCTTGTTGCTCAGGCATCACTAAGTGGCGTTCTTGCATCCATGCGTGAATCGCTGGCAGCGATATGGACCGTCCCGGGTGGAGACACTCGAAGCATACTACATTGGTTAGAGCTAAGCTCGATGGCCACAGTTGTGGGCTCATTGGTGTTACTTGGCGCGGCTTTACTTTTGGGGCATCGACAAAAGGTGCCCTTAACAAAACTTGTCGCGGCTTTCTTTGTTGGGTTCGCAGTTTTCGGCGGATGGTTTCTGACAACACTCGTGGCTACAAGTTCATTTGAAGTGATTGCAATACAATCCGTTACATTTACCGGACCGTCGATAGACACGCTTATGGCACTTGTCGGAACGCGCAGTGTGCCACTTACTTTTGGCATAGGTTTGGTACTCGGTGTCTTTTTGGGCGCCTTTGTAGGCGCCATTTGGACTGGTCAAGCGCGCATTCAGCGGTTTGAACCGGATGTGCCGATGGAGCGGTACCTTCTGGGCGGTTCTCTCATGGGGTTCGGCAGTATGCTCGCCGGCGGTTGCGCGGTTGGCGCCGGGTTAACAGGTGGATCCATTTTAGCCCTAACGGCATGGGTCGCAGTGTTTTTCATGTGGATCGGCGCACTTGTAACGCAGCGGACTCTGGACGCCCTATCCCTAAGGCCAGAAAACGCAAGTTAGACAGCTCTAAGACCGCGACGCGATTTGGTGCCGGGTCAATTCGAACTTCGCCCAAAGGGTTTCCAGGGCTGATATGGCCTAGCCGATATTACCCTGCAAATTCAAAAAGTGTAAATTGCCTTCCGTCCGAATGTTGCTCAGGTCTGCAGGAAATACGCCTGGTATATAATGATTACTCCACAGCTTCAGCGACAATCTTAGCAAGAAGATCTTGCACTTTCTTCATCTCGCCGTCCGGGTAACTGCGATATCCAATCATCACACCGTCCGCGTTTTCCGCGACAAAAATCCCATATGGACAATGCGCAATGTTCATAGGATCTGCTTCCATCACTTCTCGCGACACTACAGCCGAACAAAAAATAAAGATATCAGCCTCTTTGAACAGCGTCTTGTCACTGCCAACATCAGCACCAGTGCGAGCAAGCATTTCGCCCACATGGCTCACGTAGTCTATGACCAGCCCTTGATCTACGATGGCGCTCTCTATTGCAAAGGCTGCATCTTCAAACGACCCATCATAGGGAACAACTACAGGCGCCTCAGCATATGCGCTTGTTGCCAACCCAAATGAAATCGCAGTGATCAATTTCTTCATGTTTTAGACCCTCCCTACTGATTTTAGCTAGGGTGGCAGAATTCCGTGCCCCGGATATTGAGCAAAATCAACGACCGGGATACGTGGTGTAGAAATCAGCCGAGCATGTCAGTCGTAATGCCAGTGTACCAACCTTCCGACTCTTCATAGGTTGCTTTGCGCACATCAGAGCTTTCACCGGTCTGGCTGATAAAGCCGTCGACCTTAGCAATTTTCTCGTCTGTGGCTTCGTAAGTGGCACCGACTTTGACGCCATCATTTGCTGCAATCAGCGACCAGCACGTATTTGAGAACTTGGCCGGGAACACTTTTGATCCGGTCAAAGCGCCTCGCACGGCATTGGCGCAGACCTTGGCCTGACTGTTTGCTGCAAAGCCGGATTTAGGCATATCGCCTTGCGCGGCAGCATCGCCCAGAACGTGAATGTCCGGGTCTACCTTGCTGGACATATCAACCGCATTCACCGGCGCCCAGTTGCCATCGGTCACACCCGCCATTTCAGCGATGCGCCCTGCCTTCATCGCAGGGATGACGTTGCACACGTCAACTTTGGTTTCCTCGCCATCAATAGTTAGCGTCATCGCAGCTGGATCAACCGATACATTGCCACCGCCAAAGTCTTCACCAATCCAGTCGACCATGCCTTCGTAATGGTTGGCCCAGCCCTCTTGGAAAAGCGCCATCTTGGAAAATTTTGGCTTAGGGTCGGCAACGATAATCTTGGCTGTTGGGTTATTCTCTTTCAGAAAGTGCGCCACCATTGAGACCCGCTCATATGGTCCAGGCGGACAGCGGAAAGGGTTTGGCGGTGCTACCATGGCAAAGGTTCCACCTTCGGGCATCGCCTTAAGCTGTGCTTTCAGAAGTTCCGACTGCGATCCGGCCTTATAGGCATGGGGCATCGCATTCTGCGAACCCAGATCCCAACCTTCGACGGCGCCGTCGACAAAGTCGATACCTGGGCTCAGGATCAGCTTGTCATAAGGCACGCTTGCACCACCGGCCAAAGCGACGGTTTTCGCATCGCGGTCTACGCCAACGGCCCAATCATGAACGACATTCACCCCACTTGCCGCCAAGGCACCGTAGGTATGGCCGATGTCACTTACCTCCTTGAAGCCACCCAGGTATAAGTTGGAGAAAAAGCATGTGTAGTATGTGCGTGTGGGTTCAATTAGCGTTACGTCAATCTCGCCATTGCTGTCCTTGGCAATGTAGCGCGCTGCTGTTGCGCCGCCTGCGCCGCCGCCAACAACGACGACGCGTGGTTTGCCGTGCCCATCGGCAAAAACCGAAGGTGCCGTGAGCGTTCCGGCAAGTGCCGCGGACGTTCCAAGGAACTTTCTTCTATTCAGTGTCATTCTGTCTCCTCCCTTAGAGATTTGGTCTTATTCTTCTAGCTGGCCAAAATAAGCGGCCAATGCTGCGATCTCCTCATCGCCGAGACGCCCCGCCACCATTTGCATGACAGGATGTTTACGTTGTTTTTGTTTGTAGGCGTGCATGGCAATAACAAAGTCCTCTTCAGGCCAGAGAACAATGGACGGAATGCCTTTGTCCCCCCCGGACGCCTGATGGCAGGTAGTGCATTCGCCACTCAGATAAGCGCCGTATTCTGGGTCGCCCTTAAGCGCAAGGATCTCTGGATCAAGGTCGTGGTCTGTCGCCGGAAGTGTCGGGTCAGCTTCGGGAATATTGGAGGGGTCATCTGAAAATGTTCGAAGATACGCGATCAGATTGATCCGGTCCTGAGCATCCTTCAGACCCGGAAAGCTCATGCGGGTTCCGCTTGTCATGGCTCTGGGATTTTCCAGAAAGACATCCAGGGTATCGGCGTGCCACTCAAGGCCACCAGAACCAGCGCGTTTGAAGCTCTTGGAATACTTGAACTCCTCATGGCTGGCCGCACGTCGCCCGAACAATCCGTTCAAATGGGGGCCGATCCGGTGTTTAGCCCCCTGCCCGACTTCGTGACAGCCCTTACACTTGTTGAAGATTTTCTCACCTTCTTTGACATCCGCTGTCTCGCCAGACGCAACGGATGCCGCAAGAACAAGGCTGGTGGCAAGCGTAAGGATATGCCGTTTGAGGACCACGCCTCTACCCATCGAAGCTTTGCAGATAAGTGATTACGGCCTGAATATCGGCTTCTTTTTTGAGGCCTCCAAACCCCATCTTGGTCCCCTTCATGTACTCCTTTGGCTTGGCCAGGAACTCGATCATCGCAGCCTCATCCCAAACACGCCCTTCTTCTGCAGCAGTTTGGAACACACTTGAATATCCGAAGTCTTCCACAGCCCCAATCTGGCGGCCCATCACTCCATTTAGCTGAGGTCCAGATTTATTCTTGGCGCCCTCGCCAACCGCGTGGCATGCCTTGCACTTCTTGAAGACTTTTTCACCAGCTGCAAGTAGCTGCGCGCCGTGATCGGCCTCTTCTTCAACCTGCGCGTCAGGTGTCGCACTGGCCTCTTCAGCAGGTTTGATTTCGGCCGTCGGAATGAAAGCCGGACCATCCGCGGTAAAGGACGGCAGTCCTTTCGCAGACGCCTGATTCATCACAGACTCGGTGCCGCCCTCATCAAGTGTTTCCACCAGAAAGACAGAGCGCATGGTAATTTCCACCTCTTGCTTGCAATTTTCCATGCAAGGTTCCGCGCGCCAGGCAGAGTATTCCAGATCAGGGCGGTCATCGACCACGAACCCTTCGGCATTGTGCATTTCGACTTCGGTAAAGTTCTCATGGCTCAGCTCAAAATCATCATCCACCATGTCATTAGAATACAGCAGGTAGGCCACGATCGCGTATGTCTCATCCGCGGTGAGCGTGCCAGCCTCGCCAAACGGCATAGAGCGATGAATGTAATCCCAGGCTGTCGAAAGGTGTGGCCAGTAAGAGCCAACGGTTTTTACCGGGTCCTCGTCGGAGAGCGTGTCAAAACCACCTGCCAGAACAGGCCAATTATCTACACCTTCCGCGAAGTCCCCATGACAGGATGCACATTTTTCAACGAAGACTTCTTCGCCAGTGTAAACATCACCGGACCCTTCAGGCAGGCCACGCCCGTCCGGCAACACATCCACATCCCAAGCGGCAATTTCTTCCGGATGCGCAGGGCGCCCAAGGCCATAGCCGCTTTCCGAGACTGGTGCGGGTGCTGTCAGGTTGGCACCACTGGCAACACGCTCCGACGCAGCGGTCCGCACCTCCGAAATCTTCTGCTCAAGGTTTGCCGCACGGTCTGCCTCGGCGGCCGCTTTCTCACTGGCCACAGAGACACTAGCTTCCGCCTGTTGAACGCGGCTTTCAAGAACCTCGATCTTGTCTGCACCATAGTCTCGGGATGCAAAACCATAGGCCACGCCCATGACTAGAGCCGCACCGCCAACTGCGGGAATGAAGATATTAGGAAACTTCGACATTCTCAGCGACCCCTTCTGCGTTCACGTACCAAGTCTGGATACAATTGTTGTGGTATACGGAGTTCACACCGCGTTGCTCACGCAATTGATCTTTGGTTGGTTGCACATACCCGGTCTCGTCGATCGCCCTGGATTGCAGCAGCATCGGCGCTCCGTTCCAGTCTATATCTAGATAGAAACGGGTCAGAGCTTTAGTGTCGCCCTGCTTCCCAAGCCGCGCAGTTTCCCAGGTAATCCCACCGTCTCTTGAGACATCCACGCGCGTAATCCGACCATGGCCCGACCAGGCAAGCCCGGAGATGACTAACGGGCCTTTGCCGTGTTTGATCGGCATCTGCGGGCTCGGTGATGTGATTACGGATTTCGCATCCATGACCCAAGTCCATTTGCGCGCCGTTCCATCCTCATAGACATCCGTGTACTTCGAGGTTTCTTCACGGCTTTCCACAGCCATGTCGGTGACTTCAATCCGGCGTAGCCACTTGACCCACATGTTGCCTTCCCATCCCGGTACGACCAGGCGGACCGGATAGCCATGTTCCATGCGAAGTGCCTCACCATTTGCCTTGAAGGCGACCAGCACGTCATCAAGCGCTTTTTCCATGGGGATCGAGCGACCATTGGACGATGCATCAGCTCCTTCCACATATACCCATCTGTCCGCGCTCACCTCCGCGCCTGCTTCAGCTAGAAGCGTCCGCAAAGGCACGCCGGTATATTCCATGTTATGGATCATGCCATGAGTGAACTGCGCCCCATTCAGCTGGGCCCCGGCCCATTCCATGCCGGTGTTTGCCGCGCATTCGCAGAAATAAACGTGGTTCTCGCGCGGGAAGCGTTCGAGATCTTCATAGGTAAACACAAGCGGTGTCTCGACCAGCCCGTTGATCATCAGGCGGTAATCTTCCTTGCGCAGTTCAATCGCACCAGAATGGTGTCGCTCAAACGCACAGCCTTGTGGTGTGATCGTTCCTTCGAGCGCGTGGATAGGTGTAAAGTTGATTGAGCTTATAGGGGAAGCTGTCAGCCACTCCACGTTGCGCCGCACAACATGCGACTCAAAGCTGATAGGCATGCCATAAGGCGTTTCGTCCACGCCGGCACCTGTGTAAGAGGCCCAATCCTGTAATTCTGTAATCAGCGGATCCGGCTCGCTTGCTGCTGCTGCGCCTGCCATTGACCCCGCAACCGCCGCAGCACTGCCTTGCAAAAAGGCGCGACGAGAGGTTTTGGATTTGAAAAGATCATCCACTGGTGAACTCTCCTCTGATTAAACGCCGATCACGTCGACGCTGTTGTTCGGTTGCACCGTGACGGTGCCCATCTTCTTGATATGGCTTTCAACCACGTCCCAGATCTGTGGGCCTTCGGTGCCCTCATTAACGCTGGCCCATCCAGCCACCACGTAGGACTTTGCGGGATCAATCGCGTCACCCGTTTTGAGCAATGTCATATTGCTGATCCGACTGCCCTGAGGTTGGTTGATGTCAATCGTGTAGCCAAGTCCACCCGTGCGCACCATGTCGCCGCCTTGCTGGTAGTAGGGGTCAGGGTTGAAGATATTGTCAGCAACATCTTCCAATACGACCTTGAGAAACTCACCCGACATCTCTGTGCGGTAGGCCTCTCCGTAGGTCATCGAAGTCACATTCCAGATGTCTTCTCGTGTGATGTCCTGACCCGGGATAATTGATGGCCCCCAACGCACGCCTGGCGAAAGTGCAATATCTGCTTCACGCTCAGAAATCAGCGCGTCGCAAATCAGATCATCCCATGTGCCGTTGAAGTTCCCGCGGCGGTACAGAAGACTTTCGCTCTGACCAATCACCTCGGACATGGCCGCCTCATAGGGTGCACGTTGTTCATCGATCAACGCGGTCATGTCCGCATCAGGTGTGATGACATCCGAGAAAATCGGGATCAGCTTGTGCTTGTATCCCATCATCCGCCCGTCGCGAATATCAAGATCCACGCGACTAACGAATTTTCCGTTCGAGCCCGACGGTACGATGATCGTTTCCCCCGCCAGCACAGGTTCGGGCAAGGCATCATGTGTATGACCGGACAGGATGACATCGATACCACTGACGACGGTTGCCATCTTCTTGTCCACGTCAAATCCATTGTGGCTCAGCACGACAACGCATTCAGCCCCTTCCGCACGGACCTCGTCGACCATGGCCTGCATGTTCTCATCTCGAATTCCAAATGCGTATTCAGGGAACATCCAGCGTGGGTTGGCGATTGGCATGTAGGGGAAAGCCTGACCGATCACGGCTATATTCGTACCGCCGCGTTCAAACATCTGGTAAGGCGGGAAGAGCTCTGTGGGTTCGTCCCATTCCGCGTCAAAAATATTTTGGCCGAGCGCGGCGAATGGGAGAGACTCCACCAGCTCGGCCACGCGGTCAGACCCCAGCGTGAATTCCCAGTGGAATGTCATCGCATCAGGTTGAAGCGCATTCATAACGTTGACCATGTCCTGGCCTTGTGTGTGATAACACGTATAGGACCCATGCCACGTGTCACCACCGTCCAGAAGGATTGCGTCGGGTCGATCAGCTCGAATGGCTTTCACCACTGTGGCGACCCGGTCTAGTCCGCCCACGCGGCCATATCCCTTTGCCAACGACTCAAAGTCATCGCTGCTCAGTGCGTAATGGCTTGGGCTGCCATCCTCAATGCCGTAGAGCTTGCGAAAGTCCGCACCTGTCACATGAGGCACGGCACCCTTATTTTCACCCACGCCGATGTTTACAGACGGTTCACGAAAGTAGATCGGCTTTAATTGCGCATGGATGTCCGTAATGTGGACCAGCGACACATTCCCGAATGTGTCGAACTGCAATAGTTGGTCTTGAGTTAGAGTCTGCTGCGCGGCAAGTTTTGCCCAATTACCAAATCCAGAGGCCCCAACAAGGGCAGAGGCCGCCATTCCAACTTGTAGAAAATCTCGGCGCGATATCATCAGTTCAGATCTTCCCTTACATATGCGCATGTTTGAATGTTATGCGATTGGAAAAGCCCCACACCACCGGTGCGAGGCTCTGCTCTGTTAGTTTCGGACAGACGGCCCTTCGACGCTCAACCCATTGCCACGCGAAGCGACATACAGCTCTAGCGCGATAAATTCGGGGCTGCCGGGCTTAAAGGTCTCTGCCCGGGTGTCCCGCACACAACCTTTGAACCTTGCATGGACTGAATTAAGCTTGGTGTTCTTCAACCGGTATGTCGGGAACCCGTTGATCTGGCCTTGGCTCAGGTGGTCAGCCCGGATCATCATACCATAGCTTTCTTCATGGCAATTGGCACAGGACAGTTCTAACTGGCCAAAGCGGGTGTAATAAAGCTCCTTGCCCTTTTCCCAAGTCGACTGAGCTGGACCGTCAATGGCCACGTTCACCGGCATGCCGCGCGAGACCATGGCCAGCAGACCAACCATTCCGGCCATGTCAGAGCCGGTGTATTTCCACTTTTCTGCGCCCATGCGGTTTTCACGGCAATCATTGATCTGGTGTTCCAGTGTGCGCACTTCACCGGCGGTCTCATTCCACTTGGGATAGACCGCCTTAACGCCCGCCATGCTGTCCACGTCGTTGTGGCAGGAGGCACAGGATTTTCCCTCACCGCCATCAACGGTGTTCCAGACTTCCTGGGCCTCCTCAACCCAGATCATCGCCGGGTTGTCGAAGTCGTCGGTCTGCACGGCCTGTGTTTCATCCGAGCGGAAGCGCCAGCCGGAATAGATCGTTTTGACATTTTCCATGTGCTCCGGGGCCGCTGTCTCGGTTACCATCTCTATCTCGCCATTGACGACCAACTGGTCTTCATCAGGACCAGCATAGGCCGCGAGCGCAACAGAACTGGCTGCCAGGGTTGTAAAAAGACGCCCCCCCATCACAATCATTCGTGTCATGTTTTTCCTCCCTCTTGGCGCTTCCGCGCCTTATTCGACAGCGATGGCTTTTTCGGCTTCGTAGACCGATCCGTCATCATCGTACCAAGTGAACTTGAACGTACCGCTCTCGGGAACCGTCGCATCGAATTGGAAGTACGGGTTAGTCGAGATTGCCGGGGCAAGCTCCACCTCAATCACGTTTTCGCCGTTAAAATCCGCTGTGAACCGGTTGATTATTGAACGCGGGATAACGTTGCCGTCATCGTCCTTGCGCTGGCCACTTTCCATCTTGTGGCTGATCAACGTCTTGATCGTAATAGCCTCACCTGCCGTCGCTTTCTTCGGGACCTTGACGCGGGGTTTTACACCTTGTGCCATGTTCTTTTCTCCTCGTCTTTCTCTCAGCCGCCACAGCCGCCGATTGTCACTTTCACCTCAGCCGAGGCTTTCTGATATGAACCATCCTCCATCTTGGCCACGGCCACGACATTCTGCGTGCTGGCCAAGCGGATACGGGTCGCCGCAGACTTGGTTGGACATAGGCTACCAAATTTGAAAGTGGCCACCGCAGGCGTCGGGTTGCCATCCGCAAAAATAGCCACCATCACCGCGCCGGGCGCACTCACCTCGATGGGAACGGTGTTACCGTTTTCGGCGATCTCAGGCGCAGTCAGCGTGATTGCGCCTTCACCCATTTCAGCACCACCAGTCATTTCGGCAATTGCGTCATCAGCAAGCGATGCCATCGCGGGGGTGATGCCAAAGCCCGTCGCCGCAACTGCGGCAGAGCTCAACACCATGATATCCCGTCGTGTCAGTTTCATGATATCCTCCAGGATTGGATTAATTATTCCGTGTATTTCAGCGTCATCAGATATGCGACGACGTCTTCGATCTCTTGCCCGGTCAGCAATGGGGCCACATCGCCCTGATGGGCTTCCCCGGTATAGGCGTCACCTAAGCGAATAAATCCTTCTACTTTGTAGAACGACGGCATCATCGTGCCTTCGAACACCTGTTTTGCGTCCGCCACGATGCCGCGCAGTTCCGCCTCGCTCCAGCGATCCGCAACCCCATCAAGGGGCGGACCGATCTCACCGTGAAACTGAAGATGCGACAGCTCACTCACCGCGTGACATGCGATGCAGTTTCCCGCGCCCTTGTTCATCAGAATGGCGCCGTTCTCAGGGTCGCCGGGCGCGCCGCTCAGCGACGCCTCGATTGCACCATCTGTCCAAACCACGTCGGCCGGTTTTACTGCCTCTGCGTAAGCCGCGGTTGCTACTAAAACGGCAAACGCGCCTCCTCCAAATGCGTATTTCATGCATCCTCCCTCGGGCGATTCTTGTGGGTCCCTGGTCAGCACACTAACGCACACATTCAATTTCACGCAATAACAAATTCAATTACGTGAATTTTTTAATTTATTCGCATTCGCAGCATTCCCTATAATTTTTCAACGGGTTTGAAAGCTTAGCCGCCTTCCTCTTCCAGCCGGCGCGCATGGTATTTCTGAAACGGCTCGCCGCCTTCGTATCGCTTTTCCACGACCCACCGCAGCATGCTTAGCGTCGTGCTCGGCCCAAAAGCGCCCGGCATGTTCGTCACCGCCACCTGTGAAGCGACCGCATCTCCCTCGACCTCTTCGGGAAAGAAAAAGATATTCGGTGTAAACAGGACATCCCAGCGTTGCACCATGTCTTTTTCGGCCATCGTTATGCCGTCGAAATCGGTCACTTCAACATCACCAAACATGTTGATCTGCACGACAAAAAAATGCTCTTCGATATAGTTCGCAATCTCAGGCCTTACCAAAATCTCTTCGTGCATCTTTTTGCAATAGATGCACCCGCGCTGCTCGATCATCACCATAAGACGTTTGCCCTCGGCATTGGCTTCGTCGAGGTCTTCGCTCAGATCTTTGAATGTGTCGCGCATCCACGTCGTCTTGTGCAGCCCGTCATCGCCGATCTCGGCGCCCTGCACCTGTACGCCCATGAACAGCGCGGCAATCACGGTTAGAAGTCGTTTCATCTCAAGTCCTCCCAGCTAGCCAATGGTGCTGAACCACGGCATATTCTCCAGCATCCATTGAGCGATGATGTTGATGGAATTGGTGGCGATCAGAGCGCCGAACAGGACCAGCAAAAGGCCCATCAGCTTTTCGATCAGTCCCAGGTGCCGACGAAACCCCGCCATCCACCGCATGAACGGACCAATGAAGAGTGCCGCCAAGACAAATGGCAGCGTCATCCCCAACCCATACACGAACAACAGATTTGCCCCCTGGCTTGCAGTCTCCTGCCCCGCCGCTGTGAACAGAATTGCAGCCAGCACCGGCCCGACGCAGGGGGTCCAGCCAAACGCAAAGGCCAAACCGATCACATAAGCACCCAGCAGGCTTACGTTGCTGGTATCCCCTGCCTCTGCCCGCAACTGGCGATATAGGATTCCGATCCGGATCACGCCCAGGAAATGCAGGCCCATCGCGATGATGATCGCCGCCGCCACCCAACGCAGGATGTCAAAGTATTCTCGTACCATCTGGCCAAATGCCGTTGCGGTCGCGCCAAGCCCCATGAACACGGTGATCACACCCAGCGCAAAACAACTCGCCGCCAGAAAGGCCCGCAGCCGCACCGCCCCCGTCACCTCTGCCTGAGCGGAAATCTGGTTCATGCCGACACCAGCCAGATAACTGAGGTAAAAGGGGACAATCGGCAGGATACAAGGCGACAGGAAAGACAGCAGACCGGCAATGAATGCGCCATAAATGGTCACGTCAAGCATCTGTGATCCCGCCGCTCTTTCTTGAAGTATTCAAATATTAGATTATGATGACATTTGAACCTGCGTCAATCAGAGTAAAATCGTTGCGACTGAAAACACTTTTTCTTGCGGCTTTCGCATGGCTTCCCATGCCTGCAATTGCAGAGACCTACCTGCTTATGGCCGAAGAACAGGGCTGCTACTGGTGCGCTCGCTGGGATCAAGAGATCGCACATATCTACCCAAAGACAGCAGAAGGCAAAACAGCACCACTTCGCCGCTACGATTTGCACAGTGAAGCACCGGACGCCACCTTAGAAAGCCGTGTGCGCTACACACCCACCTTCATCCTTGTGGAAGACGGGCGAGAAGTTGGCCGGATCGAAGGCTATCCGGGCGAAGACTTCTTTTGGGGACTGCTCAGCATTATGTTCGAACGCGCGAATATCTTATTGGAACAAACGGGCTAATCCGATATGACACTTCATGTGACACCAGAAACTGACACCTCCACTGATAATACATCATCGAGCTTGCCTGTACTCGACGCCGACATGTGCGCGGAGGATATGGAAAAGATGATGCGCAATGCACAGCGCGCCTCAAACTTTCTAAAAGCAATTAGCCATGAAGGTCGCCTGATGATCTTGTGCCATCTGGCCTCAGGTGAGAAATCTGTCACCGAGCTCGAAGACTTGCTATCTGCACGTCAGGCCGCCGTATCACAGCAGCTTTCGCGCCTACGCCTTGAAGGGCTTGTGACACCGCGTCGCGATGGAAAAGCGATCTACTATAGCTTGACAGATGACCGCCCTCGGCAAATCATGGAAGTGGTTTACGATATGTTTTGTAGGGAAGACTGACCAGAGATCTGGCCAGCTTTCGGTGCTTGGAGGGGGCTCCGTATGCTGGAAACACTAGGTGAAGCCAATGCTGCCGCGTTGATTGGGTTTATCGGCGGAATAGCCCTTGGGTTGGCGGCTCGAATAGGTCGATTTTGCACGCTCGGTGCGATTGAAGACTTGCTTTACGGCTCGGATCACAGGCGCATGCGCATGTGGGGTGTCGCCATAGCCACCGCAATCATTGGCACGCAATCCGCAATGGCATGGGGTTTCCTAGATGGAACAGAAACCGCATACCTTGATCGCGTTTGGAACCCAATTGGGACGATCGTAGGGGGGCTTTTGTTCGGCTACGGCATGGCGCTTAGCGGGAATTGCGGTTATGGCGCACTCGCGCGGCTTGGGGGCGGTGATTTACGTTCATTTGTTATTGTAATCGTGATGGGCCTGTCCGCTTATTTTGTAATGTCCGGACCGCTGGCGCACTTGCGGGTATTAGTGTTTCCAGTCCAAGAAGGTGCTTCCTCGCCGCAAGGGTTTGGTCAGCTTGCACAAAGCGCTTTCAATCTCTCACCGGCAATAACGGGTCTCATTGTAGGGGGAGTGCTGCTTGCTTTTGCGTTGTCAAACCGTGACATGCTTCGGTCGCCAGGCCACCTGTTTTGGGGCGTGGTTGTTGGACTTGCCATCTTTTCTGGTTGGATTGGCACCTATTGGGTGGCCACCTTCGGGTTTGACGCGGAACCTATTGAAACGCATACTTTTGCGGCTCCTATTGGCGACACCATCTTTTACACGATGACAGCGTCAGGAAATGAGCTCTCATTCAGCGTTGGCTCTGTCTTGGGTGTCGTCGTCGGTGCTGCACTCGGATCATATTCAAAAGGGCAATTCCGTTGGGAAGCCTGCGAAGATCCTAGAGAACTAAAACGCCAGATCATTGGTGCTGCCCTAATGGGGCCAGGGGCAATACTGGCCGTAGGATGTAGCGTCGGACAAGGCATCTCTGCTTTTTCAGTTTTGGCCTATAGTGCGCCTGTCGCATTTCTGGCAATCTTCGCAGGTGCGGCCTTCGGGCTTCGACAACTGATAACTGGATTTGCTCCCGCAGAATGAGTCGGCACTGAAGCGGCGCAAAGCACAGAAAATCACTTAAAACCTTCTCTGCGAAACGCTTTAGAATACTTAGTCAAGTGGTACCCGCGGCCGGACTCGAACCGGCACGGCCTATTCGGCCTGGAGATTTTAAGTCTCCTGTGTCTACCATTCCACCACGCGGGCACGGGCCAACTCCTAGCGCGGTGAACGCGTGTTCACAACTCCTGTTGTTGATAGAACTTATGCAACGTGTAGATCCCTAAAGATCCTGTTCCTGTTGCTCAAGCTGCGGCAAAAGCCGACGTTCCCCCAGCCACGGGTTCAGCTCAAGCGCTGCGCGGAGAGACAGCGTCGCTTCGGCATTGCGGCCCAATGCGGCCAGCGTGAGCGCACGGCCGGTCAGAGCCCCTGTGTGGCGCGGTGTGATCTCCAGAGTGCGGTCGAGATCAGGCAAAGCTGCTGCAAAATCCTCGCGCAGAAAATTGATAAAGGCGCGTTGATTGTAGCCTTCCGAATAGTCCGGGCAATACACAATCAAAGCATCAACCGCCTTGAGCGCACCGGCATAATCCGCCACACGGCGCCGCTCCATTGCTTCGTCCAAAAGCTCCTGTGCGCGTTCATCCGGCGCGTCCGCCCAGAGCGCCCACATCTCACCAGAGAGCGCACGACCGGTAGCCTCATCCGGCGCTTCGCGGGCGGCTTGGATCAAATCGGACAGAGCAGCGGAATGGTCAGGCGGTTCGGGGCATGCGTTGGCCCAGACCGGACCAGCGACAACACAGGCAAGGATTGTAAGTCTCATGCGCCAAAGATGCTTCAGAGCCGTAAAAAATCAAATCACATCTGGGACAGTATTCTCTTTTACCGCCTCCATCGCCACGTAAGTCGAGGTTTTTGACACATGCGGCAAGCTTGAAATCTGTTCGGCCAAAACGCGACGATAGTCATTCATGCTTTGGGTGCGGATTTTCAGTAGGTAGTCAAAATTTCCTGCGATCAAATGCACTTGCTCGACTTCTGGAATCTTCAGGACAGCCGCATTGAATGCCGCCAGTGATGCCTCGCGCGTATCGGCCATACTCAACTCAACAAAGCTGACGTGATCAAGGCCGAGACGAATTGGATCGATCAACGCGCGGTAGCCTGAGATCACCCCGTCCCCTTCCAATCTGCGCAGCCGCGCTTGTGTAGGCGATTTTGACAGACCGATTTCGCGGGCCAAATCCGTGATGCTGATCCGCCCGTCACTGGCCAAAACACGTAGAATCGCTTTATCGTATCTATCTAGTTCAGAATTCTCCATTTGACCGCCTCATATATGCTATTCTGTTCATATTTCCCGCATCATCTTAGTAATCAGGAAATCTGACCTGTCCATGCATGATATAGTAGGTCAATTCCCTTATAGTCTTCAAGAGCTCTGCCATGCCGTATGACACCGACCTGCGCCGCGAAATTGATCTGGCCACTTATGCCGATGAGGCCGAGACGATTACGCACCTGACCAATCTGGCAGCCCTATCGCCTGAGGATCGTGCGCGGATCGCAAACCGAGGTGCGGCGCTGGTAAGTGACATTCGCGACCGTTCCGATCCGGGCTTGATGGAAGTCTTCCTCGCCGAATATGGACTATCAACTGATGAGGGCATTGCGCTTATGTGCTTGGCCGAAGCTCTGTTGCGCGTGCCAGATCCCGACACAATTGATGCCCTAATCGAGGATAAGATTGCGCCTTCTGACTGGGGCAAACACATGGGCCATTCAACCTCGCCCCTGGTCAACGCCTCGACCTGGGCGCTCATGCTGACCGGCAAAGTGCTGACCGAAGACACGCCCGGCCCCGTCGGCCACTTGCGCGCCGCCATCAGGCGGTTGGGAGAGCCGGTTATTCGCACCGCCGTAGGTCGTGCGATGAAAGAGATGGGGCGGCAGTTTGTATTGGGAGAAACGATCACCTCGGCCATGGATCGCGCCTCGGGCATGGAGAATAAGGGATATACCTATTCCTACGACATGCTTGGCGAAGCCGCGCGCACCGATACGGATGCCACACGCTATCACTTGGCCTATAGCCGTGCGATTACGGCTATTTCCACAGCCTGCGTGCACGACGATATCCGCAAGAACCCAGGAATCTCCGTCAAGCTCTCGGCGCTTTATCCGCGCTACGAGGTCGCGCAGAGAGACGGGGTGATGGATATCCTCATGCCGCGTCTGCGCAGCCTGGCGTTGTTGGCCAAATCTGCACGCATGGGACTAAACATCGACGCTGAAGAGGCCGACCGTCTGGCGCTGTCACTGGACGTGATTGAGGCGACATTGGCCGAACCTGCTTTGGCCGGGTGGGAGGGCTTCGGCGTCGTGGTGCAGGCCTATGGCCAACGCGCGGCCCATGTGATTGACCACCTGCACGCTCTTGCCACCCGGCTGGACCGGCGCATCATGGTACGGCTGGTCAAAGGCGCGTACTGGGACACTGAAATCAAACGCGCACAGGTCGAGGGGATTGACGGTTTTCCAGTCTTCACCTCAAAGGCTGCCACCGACATTTCCTACATCGCCAATGCCCGCAAGCTTTTGTCTCTGACCGACCGCATCTATCCGCAATTTGCCACCCACAACGCCCACACCGTCGCAGCCATTTTGGACATGGCCCAAGATAAGGAAACCTTCG
>JBCAZO010000001.1:0-33022 GCA_038532975.1 Pseudomonadota bacterium | reverse complement strand
CGGAAGGGCCAGCGTCGAGGAGACAGCAAGGCGTTCGAGCATCTGCACAAACACGCCAGAAAGCGGCAATGTGGACCACTCCGCATTGGCGGTGATGTGGAAGAGCACGACCTGACCCGCGCCGATGCGCTTGCGGGTGACAAGCGGTGTGCCGTCAGAAAGCTGGGCGATGACGCGCTCTGCCAAGGTCGGGTCAGGCTGGGCCATGACCTGAGCCGAGACGGTGATGTCTGGCGAGGGCGTGAGGCCAAAGAAAGGGCTGTTCTCGGCGAACGGGGCCAATTGCTTGGGTTCGCCCCAGCTCATGGCGCCGCCAACCGTGCGGCCCCCCGCGCGCAGGCGCACCGGGAGCAGTGGGCTTTCGGCGCTGCGCGAGACGTCGGATGCTGCAAGACGGGGGCCAGCAAAGCGCAAGAGCATGCCACCTTCGTTGGCCCAGTCAAGAAGCGCTTCTTCTTCGGCGACAGAGAGTGTGGCGACATCCGCCAGAACGACGACATCTGGATTGGCTGGCAAGATGTCGAGCAAGCTGCCTTCAAGGATGTCAGCAGTGGGTTCCAGCGCTTGTTCCAAATAGTGAAGGGGAGAGAGAAGCTCCAGCCCTTCGCGGTCTTCACGCCCGGCGATGAGGGCGACCTCACGACGTTTTAGGCTGTCGTCTGTAAGGGTCACAGCCCCAGCGTGACGTTGGCCGGCAATTTCGAAGCGTGTGAGACGCGCGCGCAGTTCGGAGGGCAGTGAGAGCAGGCCGATGGCCTCAAGGTCACCGGGTTGGAATTGCAGGGTCAGGTCTGCCAGGATGCGCGAGACACCGGACGGGTCGCGCCCATGAGCTTCGACCTGCACCGCACGCGGGGTGCCCGCAACAGCGCGCACTCCTGTGATGCGGATATCCCCATCTTCGACGATGGCGGGTTTCAGCGCGATGATGGGCACGGGGCTTTCATAGACGGTGACGGGTCCTCGGTCCTCGAGCGCTTGTAACAAGGTTTCCCGGCCGGTGCGATCAAGGCCATCTGAGAGCCATCGGGTCTCAAAGTTTTCGTCACCTAACATGCTGGCGGTGTCTATCATTGAGGTTTCGGAGGCGGCCCAAGGGGAGGGAGCCATGCCAGACAACCGGCTGCGCCAAGCTTCTGCCGCCTGAAAGACAGGTGGCTCTGCATCCGAGAGGCGCATCATGCCAACCGGACGCGCTTCGCGCCCGGCTTCTGCGAGCATTGCATCGAGCAACTCAGATTTTGCAGGCCAGTCGCGCGCGCTCGCCCAGCTTGCGTCCAGCACGATAAGAAGCGGCCCGGAATTTTGCGCTTCTGCGGTCTGACGCGGGTTCAGGATGGGGCCCGCAAGGGCCACGATGGCGGCGGCCACAGCCAGCATGCGCAACAAGAGCAACCACCAGGGTGTGCGATCCGAGACGGTGTCGTCGTCTTTGAGCCCCAAGAGCAGCGCGACACCGGGAAAGCGTCGCCGGATTGGCGCTGGGGGAACAGCGCGCAGAATGATCCACAAAATGGGCAGCGCCAGCAGCGGGGCCAGAAGCCAAGGTGTGGTGAAGCCGATTGCGCCCAGGGTCATCTGTGATGCTCCCCGTCGATGGCGTTGTAGAGCCATAGGACAGCGGACTGAGCGTTTTGAGACGTGTGATGTAAGCCGTATTGCCAGCCGGTTACCGTGCAAAGGGCCTGCAACTCATCTTTGCGGGTGGCGAGGCGCGCTAAGTAGCGATCCCGTAATTCAGACGCTTTGAGAGTCTCATGTGCGAGTGTGCCGCCGACGCTCTCAAAGATCGTGCGGCCGCGATAGGGAAAGCTTTCTTCCGCAGGGTCTAGGATCTGGTAGAGCACACCGCGCACACCGCGGTCAGCGGCACTTGTCAGGGCCTTTTTGACCGGCTCCAGATCACCCAGAAAATCCGATAGAAAGACACCCCGTCCGTGAGAGAGCATTCCGGTGGTTTCAGGGGCGCCGTAGTCGGCGCTGTCCTCATTCATCAGCGCTATCGAGATACGTTCGACCTGTGCTTCGCCGCGTTTGGGCGGCAAGTTTGCGCCCGACAGGCCAACGCGTTCCCCACCCCGGTTCAGAAGTATAGCAATGGCAAGGGCGAAAAGACGCGCGCGGTCTGACTTTGCGGGTAAGGATTCGTCTGAGGAAAACCGCATTGAGGCGGCACTGTCGACCCAGAGCGTCACGCTTTGCGCGATTTGCCATTCGCGTTGGCGCAGGAATTGCCCGTCCGACTTGGCCGAGCGTCGCCAGTCGATATGGCGCAGCTCATCTCCGGCTTGTACGGGGCGGTATTGCCAGAAATCATCCCCCATGCCCGACCTTCTGCGCCCGTGTTCACCCAAGAGGACCGTTCCAGCCAGATGCTCGGCCCGCGCAAGAAGCGCGGGAAATCTGGCGGCTTCGGCTTCGGCCTGGGCGCGGAGGGGCGCGATTGGGCTCACGCAGCGGCCTCTGATCGAGTGAAGGCGGTGACGGTTTCAGCGATGATGGCGTTCAACTCTTCGCCACGCGCGCGGGCGGCAAAGTTAAGCGCCATGCGGTGAGTGAGAACCGGCTGCGACATGGCGGCGACGTCATCGACATCGGGTGCAAGGCGGCCATGCAGCATGGCACGCGCCCGTACAGTCAGCATCATGGCTTGCGCTGCACGTGGTCCGGGACCCCAAGCGACGGTTTCCCGGATTTTTTCAGATGATGCAGGATCTTCAGGCCGGAAGGCGCGGACGAGATCGATGATCTGTTCCATCACGGCTTCTCCCACCGGCATCCGGCGCAGCAAATCTTGTGCATCGATCAGTTCTTTTGGCGTGAACACTTCGTGCGATTCATCTTCTGTGACGCCAGTGGTGGCAAGAATGATCTCGCGTTCAGTCTCGCGGTCCGGGTAGGGCACGTCGATTTGCACCAGAAAACGGTCGAGCTGAGCTTCGGGCAGAGGGTAGGTGCCTTCCTGTTCAATGGGGTTTTGGGTTGCCAGCACGTGAAACGGTGGCGAAAGTGGGCGGTCTTCCCCTGCGACAGACACTTTACGTTCCTGCATGGCTTGCAGCAGGGCCGATTGAGTCCTGGGGCTGGCGCGATTGATCTCATCGGCCATCAGAAGCTGGCAAAAGATCGGACCGGGGATGAATTTGAAGGCGCGGGTTCCGTCAGCCCCGGTTTCTAGCACTTCTGAGCCAAGAATATCGGCTGGCATCAGGTCTGGTGTGAACTGAATGCGGTTGGAATTGAGCCCCATCACCGTGCTGAGCGTCTCAACAAGCCGGGTTTTACCAAGGCCAGGCAGGCCGACCAGAAGTCCGTGACCGCCGCATAGAAGCGCCGAAAGCGCCAGATCCACAACACGTTCCTGTCCTATGAACCTGCGGGTGATCGAGGCGCGCGCCTGGGCGAGCTTGTCTTCCAGGGCTTCGATCCCCTTGAGAAGGTCCGCATCGTCGGTCATGGAAAGTCTCCGTTTGGGTATATATCACTTAGATAGAATGTATCGTCTCTATTCAAAATGGCAAAAGCAATGAGCAAGAATTCCATCACGACACCGTCAGCAGAGCGTTTGGCCGAGGCTGCACGTGCAGCGGCGAGCAAAGGTCTTCCGCCTGTGCATCTGTGGAACCCGCCATTTTGCGGCGATCTCGATATGCGCATTGCGCGGGATGGCACGTGGTTTTACCTCGGCTCGCCGATTACTCGTCCTGGGCTTGTGCGCTTGTTTTCCACGATTTTGCGGCGTGAAGATGGCAAGTATTTTCTGGTTACACCGGTGGAAAAGGTGGGTATCACTGTGGATGACGCGCCCTTTGTGGCGGTGGATTTCGAAGTTGCCGGTGCTGACGAGGGTCAGGTTTTGGTGTTTGAGACCAATGTCGGAGACAAAGTGCTGGCGGGTGCTGATACGCCGATACGCTGCGAAATTGAACCAGTGACAGGCGAGCCGTCGCCATATGTTCATGTGCGGGCTGGGCTTGAGGCGCTGATTGATCGCAAATCGTTCTACCGGCTTGTCGAAATCGGCGCGCATCATAACGGAGCCTTTGGGCTTTGGTCAGATGGGTCGTTTTTTCCGATCGCCGCTTCGGATGAGGTGGTTGTCGACTGAAGCTTTTTTGTGCGCTTTCGAAATGAAATGCGCCGGCAAGACGGCCGGCGCATCGACGTTTTTATGGTCGTTTATACCAGGTCGAACCGGTCGAGGTTCATGACCTTTGTCCAGGCATCGACGAATTGCTCCACAAATACTTTGCCAGCGTCGGCTTGTGCATACGCTTCGGCCAGTGCGCGCAGCTGCGAGTTAGAGCCGAAGACCAGATCGACGCGCGTGCCGGTCCACTTCACTTTGCCGGTACTGCGGTCCCGGCCTTCGTATTCGCCATCTGATCCTTCGACCGGGGTCCATGCCACAGTCATGTCAAGGATATTGGTGAAGAAGTCAGGCGTCAGTTGGCCAACACGGTCAGTCAGCACACCATGAGTTGAGCCATTGGTGTTTGCGCCGAGGACACGCAAACCGCCTACAAGAACGGTCATCTCCGGCGCGGTCAGGGTGAGCAAATGCGCACGGTCCACAAGCATTTCTTCGGCAGAGACAGAATAGGCCTGGTCCTGATAGTTGCGGAAGCCATCCACCTTGGGTTCGAGAACAGCAAAGCCATCCACATCGGTTTGCTCTTGTGTGGCATCGACGCGGCCTGGAGTGAAGGGCACAGTGACGTCGTGACCCGCAGCTTTGGCAGCCTGTTCAACGCCGACATTGCCAGCCAGCACGATCAGGTCAGCCATGGAGACATTGGCTGAAGACGCTGACTGAATACCTTCCAGAACACCGAGCACTTTGGCCAGTTGTTCCGGTTGGTTCACGTCCCAGTCTTTTTGAGGCGCAAGCCGAATGCGTGCGCCGTTCGCGCCGCCTCGGAAATCTGAACCGCGATAGGTTGAAGCCGATGCCCAAGCCGTGGCAACCATTTCCGAAACACTTAGACCGGAGTCTGCGATCTTGGACTTAAGGTCGGCGATGTCTGCATCGCTGAGCGCATCACCTGAGGGTGCAGGCAGCGGGTCTTGCCAGAGGAAGTCCTCGGCCGGAACCTCTTTGCCAAGATAGCGTGCCTTGGGGCCCATGTCCCGGTGAATAAGCTTGAACCAGGCCTTGGCGAAGGCATCGGCAAATTCATCCGGGTTTTCCAGGAAGTGCCGCGAGATTTTCTCGTATTCCGGATCCATGCGCATCGCCATGTCGGCTGTGGTCATCATCGGTGCATGCGATTTCGAAGGATCATGCGCATCTGGCACGGTGCCTTCACCGCCGATAGCGCGCCATTGATGTGCGCCTGCGGGGCTTTTGGTCAGTTCCCATTCGTAGCCAAAGAGCGTTTCGAAATAGGAGTTGTCCCATTGGATTGGTGTGGGTGTCCAGGCACCTTCAATGCCGGAAGTCACGGCGTAATATCCCATGCCGGTTCCGTTGGCGTTCTTCCAGCCAAAGCCCATTTCCTCGATTGCGGCACCTTCTGGTTCAGCGCCGACGAGGGCCGCGTCGCCATTGCCGTGTGCTTTGCCAAATGTGTGACCCCCAGCAGTCAGCGCGACGGTTTCGTAGTCGTCCATGCCCATCCGCGCAAAGGTCTCGCGGATATCGCGGCCTGAGGCGACGGGATCAGGATTGCCATCAGGGCCTTCGGGATTGACGTAGATGAGGCCCATTTGCACGGCCGCCAGTGGGCTTTCCAACTCACGGTCGCCGGTGTAGCGGCTATTGCCGAGCCATTCGTCTTCTTTGCCCCAGTAAATGTCTTCTTCGGGTTCCCAGATGTCTTCGCGACCACCGCCGAAACCTGCAGTTTTGAAGCCCATCGACTCCATCGCAACATTGCCGGTCAGGACCAGAAGGTCCGCCCAGGAGATTTTGTTGCCGTATTTCTGTTTGATCGGCCAGAGCAGGCGGCGCGCCTTGTCGAGGTTTCCGTTGTCTGGCCAGCTATTGAGTGGGGCAAATCGCTGTGCGCCGGTAGAGGCCCCGCCACGGCCATCGCCGGTACGGTAGGTGCCGGCGGCGTGCCATGACATGCGCACAAACATCGGGCCATAATGGCCGTAGTCTGCGGGCCACCAAGGCTGGCTGTCAGTCATCAGAGCTGTCAGGTCGGCTTTTAGCGCATCCCAATCAATCGATTCGAACTCGGCTTTGTAATCTACGGCGCCACCAAACGGATCGGTCTGCGGCGCGCTCTGGTTGAGGATTTTCAGGTTCAGCTGATTTGGCCACCATTCCCGTGGGCCTTGTACATCATTGGTCGCGTGCACGCTTACGCCATGCATCACCGGGCATTTGCCAAGATCATTGCCGTCCATGGTCTTCTCCGATCATTTGAAGTTTGTCCGATGCGCAGGCAAGGCACCGTGGGAGTAATATATAGCCTGACAGCGATAGATGGAATTTGTAATTTTTTATCTGTCTGATAACTTTACCTTATGGAAAATTTTACACTTAAACAGCTTCGATATTTTGAGGCAGTGGCCTTGCACGCGCATTTTGGACGAGCCGCTACTGCGTGCTCTGTGTCGCAGCCAGCGATATCAGTGCAGATCAAAGAGTTAGAAGATGCGCTTGGTCAGCCGCTTTTTGAAAGACAGGCCAGGTCAGTGCGTTTGACGTCTTTCGGCGAGGTTTTTGCCGATCGCGCCAAAGACATTTTGCGTGCCGTGGATGATCTCTCTGATCTGGCACGATCCTCCGGTGAAGAATTGGTTGGGCCGTTGCGTATCGGGATTATTCCCACGATAGGTCCATATCTTTTGCCTCAGGTCGTGACAGACCTGTCCGCTGCCTTTCCGCAGGCTGATTTGCGTATTCGTGAAACCCAGACACAATCCCTTATTCAGGATTTAAAGAACGGCACACTTGATGCGGCTTTGCTGGCGTTGCCGATCTCGGAAACAGAGCTGGTGGAAATGCCTTTGTTTTCAGAATGCTTTGTGCTCGTCAGGCCCAAAGCGGATGCGGACAAGCCGGTGCCAACTGGTCAGTCGCTGGCGCAAATGCGGCTTTTGCTTTTGGAAGAAGGGCACTGTTTTCGCGACCAGGCGCTTGACTTTTGCCGGATGCCGTTGGCGCGACCTAGCGAAACAATGGATGGCAGTTCGCTTTCGACGCTGGTGCAGATGGTTGCGACGGGTTTGGGCGTGACGCTTATCCCCGAAATGGCAGTCGCACTGGAAACCAGCGCCACAGATGTGTCGACAGCAAAGTTTCCCAAACCAGAACCCAAGCGCACGATTGGTCTTGTGTGGCGTGCGCGTTCCCCTCTGGAAGATCATCTGAAAAGGGTCGCGCAGCGTATTCAGATTGCCGCAACTCGCCAAACACTAAAAAACCCTACATCAGCGGATGCAGGGGTACAAAAGATTTCGGGACGAGGGCGTATGGCCAAGCGGCCATAGCTCCCGTCCCGAAGAATTCTGAAACGTGTGAACGTTTTAGAGTTTTGTCGAAACAGGCTCGGGCTCAATCGGCACCGGTGCTGGTTCTTCTTGTTGCGCGCAAGCGGCTACGCCTACGGTTGCGACGAGTGCTGCAATAAGTGCAAGTTTATTTGTCATGTGAACAGTTTCCCTACAAGTGACAAAGCCATACTTTTAGGTAAAGGGAATCGTTGTCAACACTAAGGCTTTGCGATTAAGCGGATTCCTGAACATCCGCGGCATTTTTGACAACGTTTTGGCCAGAATCCCGGGTTTTGTTTCCAATTTTTCAATCAAATTACATGCAAGATGCTGATTTTAATGCGCTTCTGCCCAGTTTCGTCCCTGTCCGGCATCTACAACAAGTGGCACATCAATGTGCAACGCGGGTTTTGCCGCATTCTGCATAATGTCTCGAGCTGCTTTGATAACGTCTTCCTCAGAGTCCTTTTTTACTTCAAAAAGCAACTCATCATGCACTTGCAGCAGCATCTTGCAGGGAAGTTTGGAAATCGCGTCGGGCATACGAATCATTGCTCGACGAATAATGTCTGCCGCCGTGCCTTGAATCGGGGCGTTGATGGCGGCGCGGCGCGCGAATCCTGCACGCGGACCTTTGGCGGCAATCTCGGGTGTATGGATTTTGCGGCCAAAGAGGGTTTGGACATATCCATGCGTCTTGGCGAATTCCACGGTACTGTCCATGTAAGCGCGGATGCCGGGGAATCGCTCGAAATACCGGTCGATAAAGGCCTGAGCTTCTGAGCGCGGGATACGCAAATTGCGCGCAAGTCCAAAGCCGGAAATGCCATATATCACGCCGAAATTGATCGCCTTGGCGCGGCGGCGCACTTCGGGTGTCATGTCTTCCAGCGGGACATCGAACATTTCCGATGCGGTCATGGCATGGATGTCGAGGCCGTCCGCAAATGCCTTTTTGAGGGCAGGAATGTCCGCCATGTGCGCCAGAATGCGCAGTTCAATCTGGCTGTAGTCGAGCGAGACAAGCGTGTTGCCGGACCCGGCAACAAAGGCCTCTCTGATACGACGGCCTTCTTCGGTGCGTATGGGGATGTTTTGGAGATTGGGGTCGGTTGAGGCCAAACGCCCGGTGGAGGCCCCGGTCTGCACATAGGATGTGTGGACACGGTCCGTATCAGGGTCGATATGCTCCTGCAGTGCATCTGTGTATGTGCTCTTGAGCTTGCTAAGTTGGCGCCAGTCGAGAACGCGTGCGGGAAGTTCATGTTCGGTCGCGAGGTCTTCGAGCACATCTGCCCCTGTGGCATAGGCGCCGGTTTTGCCCTTTTTGCCGCCCTCAAGTCCCATTTTGTCGAACAGGATTTCACCGAGTTGCTTGGGAGACCCGACATTGAAGCTTTGTCCAGCCAGTTCGTGAATCTCTGCTTCAAGCCCGGCCATTTTTTGGGCAAAGGCATTGGACATGCGGCTCAGGGTTTCACGGTCGACCTTGATACCGTGCCGCTCCATCTGCGCCAGAACGGGCACAAGCGGGCGTTCTAGTCTTTCATAGACGGTCGTGACTTTGGCGCGGTGCAGTTGTGGCTTGAAAGTGTGCCATAGGCGCAGGGTAATGTCGGCATCTTCAGCAGCGTATTTGACGGCCTCGTCAATGGGCACGCGATCAAAGGTAATGGCGGATTTGCCGGTGCCCAAAAGCTCTTTGATCGGGATGGGCGTATGGGTCAGGTACCGTTCGCTGAGCGTGTCCATGCCGTGGTTGTGGATACCGGAGTTGAGTGCATAGGACATCAGCATAGTATCGTCGATGGGATGGATTGATATGCCATATCGAGCCAGCACCTTGGCGTCGTATTTCATATTCTGCCCGATCTTGAGAATTGCAGGATCCTCGAGAACGGGTTTCAGAGCATCAAGCGTGTCGTCCAAAGGCAGTTGACCGTCAAGGATTGCGTCGGAGCCAAAAAGATCATCGGCATTGCCATCCTTGTGCAGGAGCGGGATGTAGCACGCCTCTCCGGGATCAACGGACAGGCAGATGCCCACAAGCTCGGCCTGCATTTCATTAAGCGAAGTGGTTTCAGTGTCAAAAGCCACGTAGCCGCGTGCGATGATGCGGTCGATCCAGCGTTGCAACGCGTCTTTTTCTGAAACGCGTTCGTATTTTGCCGGGTTGATCGGTGGCCATTCCGGGGCGCTGTCTTCGGTTGGTTGGGTTGTGGAGGGTTCGGGAATAACAGGTGGGTCAACATCCAGTGCTTCAGAGATGCGTTTGGTCAGAGTGCGGAATTCCATCTCGGCCAGAAAGGTGAGAAGCCGCTCGGGGTCCGGATCGCGCACTTCAAGGTCTTCGAGCGTGAAATCAAGGGGTGTGGCGCAATCGAGCTTTACAAGCCGTTTGGAAAGTTCGATTTGCTCGCGCTTGTCGATCAAGGTTTCGCGGCGCTTGGGCTGTTTGATCTCTTCGGCACGGTCGAGAAGCTCTTCGAGTGTGCCAAATTCGTTGATCAGAAGCGCGGCGGTTTTGACACCGATACCGGGCGCGCCGGGTACATTGTCGACACTGTCGCCTGCCAGAGCCTGTACATCTACGACACGTTCGGGTCCCACGCCAAATTTTTCCATGACCCCGTCGCGATCGATGCGGCGGTTTTTCATGGCGTCGAGCATTTCAACGCCATTGCCCACCAGCTGCATCAGGTCTTTGTCCGAGCTGATAATCGTAACTCGCCCGCCGGCATCCCGCGCCTGGCATGCCAGCGTGGCGATGATGTCGTCGGCCTCGAACCCTTCTAGCTCTTTGCAGGCGATATTGAAGGCCTCTGTGGCCTGTCGCGTCAGCGGTATTTGCGGGCGAAGGTCCTCAGGCATGGCTTCTCGGTTGGCCTTGTACTCAGGAAACATGTCATTGCGGAACGTGTGACTGCCCTTGTCAAAAATTACCGCGACATGGGTTGGGGCATCGGCACCATTGTTGTCAGAAATATAGCGTTGCAACATATTGCAAAATCCAGAGACCGCACCGATGGGAAGTCCATCGGACTTGCGCGTGAGCGGCGGCAGGGCGTGGTAAGCGCGGAAGATGAAAGCCGAGCCATCAATGAGGTGCAGATGATGCCCCTTGCCAAACTGTGTGCTCATACTGGCCCCCGCCTTTTGCAAACTGGTGTTGCAAAACTATTGCCACGAAGCGGCGCGAGCTTCCACCCGGATTGCGACAGAAGCTGTCGTCAGGCCATTTCTGCCTGTTGATCAAAGAAGGACGTAGAAGCCGGTTTTTCCGGGATTTCCATCTCGTATGATGAGCAGCGCACGCGCCCAGTTTCTTTGCCACGGACAAGTTCATGCGTGTGGCGGCTAGGGAGGTGGTTGGCGCTGAGCTCTATGGCATCTTCGGCGTAGTAGGTGGCGATGTAGAGAGTGCGTGGCTGATCCGAAAGGTTCGGGGCCGAGCCATGCAGCAGGCTGGAATGCATCAGGCACACCGACCCGGCCTTGCCGGCGCAGTGCACGATGTTGTGCTTATGGGTATTCAGAACCTCATCTGACACAGCACCCGTGAAGCGTCCATCATGCCAATGTGAATAAAGCGGGCCTTTATGCGTGCCGGGCACAACCTCAAGCGGGCCATTTTCAAGAGTGACGTCATCGACAAAGAGAAGTGCAGTGATCAAGTCGTCGTTGGTCATCGGCTGAAAGGAGAAGTCCTGATGGAAACTGATTTTTGTCGCGGCGCCGGGTTGTTTGGAATTCACCTTGCCATGATGAAAGCGCAGGTTGGGCCCAATCAAATCGGCAACCATTTCCACAGTGCGTGCATTGCGCATGGTGTCCAGAAAGACGTCCGAGACCTCTTCGGGGGATTGGACACGTCGCAGAGCAGGTTTTTCAGCACTGTGGCCCGGTTCTACCGAGAAACGCGCACGTCCATCCATGGTCTCACCGTAATCTTCTGTGTGCGTGCGACTTTCTTCGACCCAAACTCCAAACTCATCCTGTAGCGCTTCAAGTTGATCTGCATTAACGGCGTTCTCGACAGTGATCACCCCGTCACGCCAAAAGGCATCTATTTGCGTTTGAGTGAGTGCTGCCATGGGTCATCCTCCGCTTTCGCTTCACCGAAAATGGAACGAGACGGGCAGGACCTGTGTCAATGCCGTTTTGGTGCCTTGGGGCACGTGGAATGTCGGTTTCAGACTTTGCCTTCAAAATCCTTGTGAACCAACTTGGCGTCACAATAAGGACATTCAACAAATCCAGTCTCATGCGGGATCGAAAGCCACACGCGCGGATGGCCCAACGCGCCTTCACCTCCGTCACAGGCCACGCGGTAGCTGTCGACAATACGTGTTTCGGGGGCTTCGGTCACCATTGATGGATTTCCTTTTGGCTTCATCTTCCCTAAATCGCGACTATATCCAAGCACGGGCCGGGGACAAGGGTTGCAATGCCATCACATGCGATAGAATTACGAGGGTTGCAAAAGACTTATCCGGGTGGACGGCAGGGACCTGCCAAAGCTGCCTTGAAAGGTGTTGATCTTGATATTCCGGCAGGGTCCATTTTTGGGTTGCTGGGGCCAAACGGCGCCGGCAAGTCGACGCTCATCAATATTTTGGCCGGCCTCGTTGTCAAATCTGCGGGCAGCGTGCGTATTTGGGGCTTTGATCAGGATGTGAATCCCCGCCAAAGCCGGGCGGCGATTGGGGTGATGCCGCAGGAATTGAACCTTGATCCGTTCTTTACGCCTCGGGCCGCACTAGAAGTGCAGGCCGGGCTTTACGGAGTGCCAAAGGCGCGTCGGCGCAGTGACGAAATTCTCGGGCTGGTCGGTTTGAGCGACAAAGCTGAAGCTTACGCGCGCACGTTGTCCGGCGGCATGCGGCGTCGATTGTTGCTGGCCAAGGCTTTGGTACATCAACCGCATGTTCTGGTTCTGGATGAGCCGACGGCAGGTGTGGATATCGAGCTGCGGCAAATGCTTTGGCAGAACATTCGCAAGCTCAATGAAGAGGGGATGACGATCATCCTGACGACGCATTACCTTGAGGAAGCCGAGGAGATGTGTGACGAGATCGCAATTATCGATCAGGGCAGTCTTGTGGCGCGTGACAGCACGGCGAACCTTTTGGGGCAGCTTGATGCGCGATGTCTGGTGGTCGTGCCAGAAAAAAAGCCGAGCCTACTGCCTTCTCTTGTAGGGTTGAACGTCGTTGAAAGACAATCTGGCGAATTGGCTCTCTCTTATAAAGGCTCTGCTTTGACCGCGGATGCCGTTTTAGAAGCGGTGCGTGCAGCTGGTATTGTGATCCGGGATGTGCGTACTGAGCAGGCCAATTTAGAAGATGTCTTCTTGTCGCTGACCGGCTCTCACTAGGGTTTGCCAACGCCGTTCAAGCGTTCTTCGATGGCTTGAAGGCGCGTAAGGACTTCGTCGCGGTATTCGTCCGTGCGTTCGGCATCTTCGACACCGTGCGCTTCTTGCATTGAGTTCACGATAAGCCCTACGACAAGGTTAACAGTTGCAAAGGTTGTCACCAGAATAAACGGTACGAAGAAGGCCCAGGCAAAGGGGTAAACCTGCATCACAGGACGCACGATACCCATGGACCAGCTTTCCAGCGTCATGATCTGAAAAAGGGAATAGGCCGAGCTCCCGATGGTGCCGAACCAATCCTGAAAATTTGCAGCTTGAGCAGGTGTGCAAGCACTGCAATCACCACCAAAGAGTTTGGTCGCCATGACAGAGCCGATGTAGAAAATAATCCCCATCAGCAGAAAAACAGACCCCATGCCAGGCAGCGCGCTCATCAACCCTTCGACCACGCGGCGTAGGGACGGCATGACCGAGACCACACGCAAAAGTCGCAAGATGCGCAGCGCGCGCAGAACGCTTAGTCCCTGAGCAGATGGAACCAAAGAAATGGCGACAATGATAAAATCGAAAATGTTCCAGCCATCGCGGAAAAAAGACAACCGATAGACGAAAAGCTTGAGCAGAAGCTCCATCACAAAGATGCCTAGGCAGATTGTATCAAGCGCCTCAATGAGCGGTCCCGCAGCGATCATCGCAGTTTTTGATGTCTCAAGCCCCAGAATGACGGCGTTGAACAGGATGACGCCTAGGATGAAGTTCCTGAATGTGAAGGATTCCACCAATTTCTTGATGCGGGACTGCTCTGATGCGTCACTTATGGGTGTGCTTTGGCTCATGAGGGGGGATATGTATCAGCCGAAGCGTGCCTTCAAGATGGCGAAAAATTGGCGTGCGGATGAGTGTGGCATCTGCCCCTCACTCTGGTTTGGAAACCATACGGCCCAAGGTGCGACCTCCAAGGATGTGCAGGTGGTAATGTGGGACGTCCTGTACCCCTGCTTCTCCAGCATTTGAGATGGTGCGATACCCGCTTTGGCCATCTCCCGGTGAGACACCCGTCATCTCGCAGACTTTGGCAGTTGCCCTAATGAAATCAATGATTTCAGCCTCGCTGGCCTCTGCAGCAAAATGGTCGTGACAGACATAAGCGCCTTTGGGGATGACCAGCACATGCACTGGCGCCTGTGGCTGAATGTCATTGAAGGCCAGCGCGTGCTCAGTTTCCAGAACGGTGTCATTGGGGATTTCGCCGCGCAGGATTTTGGCAAATATGTTCTGGTCGTCGTAAGAATAAGGCATGTCGTCTCTCAATCAGCGAAAAGATGGTCTGTTTGGGCAATTTCAAGCGCCTTGTCGGGCGTGATCTTTAGAAAATTTTCGATCTGTTTGGCGTTCGTTTCGGACGGGTTGGATTGTCTCAGAATGAGATGGTTTTCAAATTCTGCGTCACGAATACGGTCTGATTCAAAATTAATGTCGCCACGAATTGTGGGCAACAGCCGTTCTAATGTTTCGCGTGGGGTGCGTTCGCCGGCAAGACCCACACGTTTGGCATGACCAATCAGGTATTCATCTGTGAAGTCGCATTGGATTTCCAGCATGCGGGTTGTGGAGCGGTCGCTGTTGAAATCTTCCAAAAGCTCAATATTGCCGGGGTCCATACAAACGATCAGACGGTCGGTTTCGAAATAGTCGAACAGCATCCGCATCAACGCACGACGGTGTCGTGTGCGTTTGCCCAATGACCCTTGGATGCCACCCAGATCAGGCAGGGGCGTGTCGTCTTCATTAAATAGATATTCTACAGCGGGCACATTGGTCACTTGTTTTATGCGCGCCAAGAGCCGTTTGGCGACATGCCATTTCTTGCACACCAGGATCATCAGTTCGCGCTCGCGGCCCAGTGTGCTTTCGGTTTCCCAAAACCGCAGGGCAAAACGACGACCAATGCGCCCGCGTCCAGAGAGGAACTTAAAGAGACTGCGTCCTTCATCAGAGATTTTGAACTCAGCATCATCATCGGCATAAAGCGCGCCAAGCCGTGTTTTCAACTCGGTCGCCTCCGGGCTGATTTTCCGCGCGAAGAGCGCGTCCTGGCTAAGCAACAGATCGTAGTGGTCATTATAGAACGTCACCGGCATTCCGTAATCGGTGAACATCAAGAAGGTCAGAGTTCGCGTGCGGATTTCATTTTCCGGGACGAGGTGGCGGACAATCGTTTGAAAAAACGTTTCATCCGGAATCCAAGTGGTGCGGAAAAAGCGCATCACGTCTCGACGTTTGCGCGTGAAATCCAAAATCCACTCAATGGTCCGGCGCCGCAGGCACCACCACTGGCTTCCGATCATGATTTGAATGTCGGCTGGTATCTTTCGGGTTAGTCCAAGCTTTCTTTGCAGATTGAAGGAGGTGTAGAACAGTTTTTTGTTGTTGCGCTCATTGAAGAAGTGCCGATAGATCAGCCGCTCTTCCTTCATCCCCGTTTTGATCCAGTCGCTGGCGAAGAAGTCGAAGCTTTCGATATAATCGATGTCTTCGCGGTCCAGAAAGTCATGCGCAAAGCGCGCTGACTTTATGGCCGCGCAGTCGCCAGAAAGCATATAGAAATGTGTGGCACGCGGGAATTTTTCCACTGCTGCTTCTATTGCGTTGAGCGTTGCCTGCACCAGCGACCATTCTCCCCAGCCGCATTTGATCCGCTTTTTCGCGAAGGTCACATTGGGATTGTCGGCCAGAGCGCTGCGAATCTTTTTATAGGCATTTGCATCTGCGCGGGCATCGAAATGGATCGCCATATAATCACCGGCCGCTGTGAGCATATTGGCCTGCCCAATGATGGCATCCGGGTCTTTGTGACACAGAAGAATAAAGGCGATTTTAGCCATATCTCAGCGAAGGTCTGCTCTTTTTGCGTTTGCCTATAGTGATAGTCGTGAACAGGCGTTGAATAAACAGCCTTTCTTTGGTTTTTTGTTGGATATAGTTTGTTAAGACCCGACAACGACATAAGAGCGGGTTTGGAGGCAGGGAATGGGCTTTCCCGGAACATGGATGACGGAGAGCGAGAGCGTGGTTTATCGCGTGGTGCCAAAATGCGCCTGCTCGACCATTGGTCAGATCATGTACTATTCCGACCATGGCGTTTTTTTTGATGGTGATATTCACGATGCCGTGGATGGGTTGCACAAATGGGCGCGTGAAGACAGCCAACCTTTGATCAAAGCCAATGTGCGCACGCACACGTCTTATGCCTTTACCTGTGTTCGTAACCCATACACCCGTATCTTGAGCTCGTTTTTCGACAAGATTTGCGGTATTCAGCGCAATGGGAAGCGCTATCGCGGCAAGCTTGTGCCGTTGCTCATCCAGAAGTACGGCATTGATGTCGGCGGTGAGGACGGTAAGCAGGAGTTTGACCAGATTAAAAGCTTTCGGCGTTTCCTGCTCTTTGCGCGAGACACCATTCGGTGGAAGCGTCCGATGGACCCGGACATTCACTGGTCTTCAATGTCAGGACATGTCTCGACCTTCATTGTGAATGGCGGAACTTATGACAAGATCTTCTGGACGGAGCAATTCAACGATGGGATGGGCGACGTTCTCAAAGAGATCAAAACGCGGAAGAAAGTCGATCTGAAGAAAATCCCGCGCTTTAATGAAAGTGAGGGTCACGGTCCCAAACGCGCCCATCCGGTGGAAGACTATTTCGATGATTTGTCGATGCACCTGATCAAGGAAATCTATCACCGTGATTTTGAACTCTTCAAATATGACTTCGACAATCCAGGCAATAAGATGCCAATTGGTGAGATTGACCTGGCAGAGGTACATGCGAAATTGGGCGAGTGAAATACCTCGAAAGCACAGCTCTTTTCGTGCTGCATGAATTTTTTATGAAGATTTGGTTTTTTTGATCTAGGTCGAACTTAGCAGGGCACGCTGAAGGCAAAATTGGTTTCAACTGGCAAAGGAGAGACCGATGACGATTTCAGTAAAGGACTTTGACTGCGCTGCGCCCGCTCAGATCTGTTCGAACAGGCCGCCCCTGATCATAATGGATCAGGTTAATTTGTGGTATGATGAAACACATGCCCTCCAGAATGTGAACCTAGAGCTTTATCCCTCTGAGATACTTGCATTTATTGGCCCGTCAGGGTGTGGAAAATCCACCGCTCTGAAATGTTTGAACCGTATGCATGATGAAACGCGCGGTGTCCGGATTACCGGCAGAATAGAGATGGACGGCATTGATATTCATGACCGTTGTATTGATCCACCCGTCCACCGGCGCCGATTTGGCTGGGTTGCGCAAAAACCCAACCCGTTTCCAATGTCGATCTGGGCGAATGTGGCATACGGGGCAAAATTACATGGCCTGATGACGTCCAGAGCAGAGCTTGAAGAGCATGTGGAAACCTGTCTTCGACGCGCACATTTATGGGATGAAGTGAAAGATCACCTGCACAATATGGACGGAACTGAGCTTAGCGGGGGTCAACAACAACGGCTGTGCATTGCTCGGGCTTTGGGGACCAAACCCGAAGTTCTTTTGATGGACGAGCCGACCGGATCTATTGATCCGATTGCCACCGCCAAAGTTGAGGAACTCTTGCTGGAATTGAAACCGGACCACGCGATTGTTGTGATTACCCATTCCATGATGCAAGCCAAGAGAATTGCGGATCGCGTCGCCTATTTTCACTTGGGTCGATTATTGGAAATCGGTCCAGCGGACCTAATGTTCGAGTGCGCGCAAACGAAGGAAGCACGCCGGTTCATAGAGGGTAAGTTTGGCTAGATGAGCGCATTTGAAGCGAAAAGCGCCTTCACATCCGCCTCTGGTCGCGCGCCGTAGTGGCTTATAACCTCGGCCGCTGCCACACAGCCCATGTGACCTGCAACCTCTAGTGAAACACCTGTTGCCAGGCCGTAGATAAAACCCGCCGCGAACTGATCGCCTGCGCCGGTTGTATCTACCGGGGCCAGTTCATGCACAGGAACGGTCACAGTGTCGTTGCCTTCGACAATCACAACATCATGGCCTGAGCGGGTGCAGACGATGAGTCTGCTTTCTGAAGCCGCCGCCTCCAGAGCCGCGCCTAGATCGTCTGTCTCATACAGCGACCGCCATTCATGCTCGTTGCCGATGACGAAATCAAGTTCCCGGGCGATTTTACGAAAATCGGCGCGGTGGCGGTCGACGCAGAATGGATCGGACAATGTGATGCCTGCTTTGCCACCTGAGGTGCGGCAAGTGCGGGCGGCACTGAGCAAGGCTTCTTTGCCTTTGTCTTTGTCATAAAGATAGCCTTCGAGAAAGAGAAGCTTGGCAGATGCGGGTATGGCATCGTCCACGTCATGAGTGCTCAGTTCTGTCGAGATGCCCAGATAGGTGTTCATCGAGCGTTCGCCGTCGGGCGAGACGAAGATCATCGAACGAGATGTCGGAAGCTCACCATCAACCACAGGGGCATTCACAAAATCCGTGCCGCTGTCTTTCATCCCGTCAATGTAGTCTCGCCCCGCCGCATCGTCGCTGACGCGACCTATAAAGGCCGTGTTTAGACCCAAAGCGCCGATGCCAGCAATGCTGTTGGCAACGGAGCCCCCTGACATTTGCGTACGGTTCTCCATATTTTCATAGAGAAACGCGCAACGGTCTTCGTCGATCAGTTGCATCACACCTTTTTCGATGCCCATGCGGCTCAGGAAACGGTCATCGGCTTGGCTGATGATATCGACGACGGCATTGCCGATGCCAACAACGTGGTACTTGGTCATAGAGTTTTGTCCTCGAATGGGCAAAGGTCACGAATGAGGCATGCGCCGCATTTGGGCTTGCGCGCGACGCAGATATAGCGGCCATGCAGGATGAGCCAGTGATGGGCATGCAATTGAAAATCTGCAGGAATATTGTCTTCGATGGCGCGTTCCACAGCATCGACATCCTTGCCAGGAGCGATGCCAGTTCGGTTGCCGACGCGGAAAATATGCGTATCCACCGCCTGTGCCGGATGGTGCCACCACATGTTCAGCACCACGTTTGCGGTCTTTCGCCCGACACCGGGTAGAGCTTGCAGCGCAGCACGGGAATTTGGCACTTCGCCGCCGTACTCCTCGACCAGTATACGCGAGAGCTTCATCACGTTCTTGGCTTTGTTGCGATAAAGGCCAATCGTTTTGATATGCTCAATCAGTTGCTCCTCGCCCAAGTCGAGCATTTTTTGCGGTGTGTCTACTTTTTCGAAAAGCGTTTTGGTGGCTTTGTTCACGCCTGCATCCGTTGCCTGCGCTGAAAGCGCAACCGCGACTACAAGTGTGTATGCATTGACATGATGCAATTCACCCTTTGGTTCTGGTTCGGCAGTGCAAAATCGGGTGAAAATTTCGCGAATGGTGTGATAATTGAGCTGTTTGGCCATACGCGCCCTTTTGCCGGAAGCCGGAAAGCGGGGCAAGAGCGCGTCAACACTAATGAAACGTCATTGTGCCAGAAACGACCTCCTTTGAGGTGGTTTGGCCTATGGCAACCTACGAGTTCTACATCTACAATACGGATGCGCTGGGATATAATTATAACACCGGCGCGTTTGACTTCAGTTCAGGTTATACTCCGGACACTGGCAGGTATCGAATTGTTGTCAGTGATGATGATGCAACGGGCCATGTTTCCGGAGATGCCAACCAGACTGCGGTTGTCTATGACATGGCGGGTAATGTGGTCGCCAGCGGCTTGCTGGAAATCCCGGCATATGCGCAATTGTCGGGACCAAGTGGTGCAATCTATCTTGATCGCTTTGAGGTTGACGGTTTCCATGTTGGGTATGCATCAAGTGAATCGTTAACAGCAGGCAGCAGTTATCCTGTTGCAGAATCGTCTTCCAACAACATTGCGTACTCTTATTTTGAGGGAAACTCGATTCCCTGTTTTGTTCAAAACACGGAGATTGAGACGGAACATGGCCCTTTGGATATTGCGGATATCGTGCCGGGAACGCTGGTGCAGACGCTCGACCACGGCTTACAAGCAGTTCTGTGCCATTTTGTGACGCCAGTCTCTTCTTTTCGCTTGATGGTGTCACCAAAACTAAGGCCGGTCGCGCTGCCGTTTGATAATGCAGGGCATAAAAAGCTTTGGGTATCTAGAGATCATCGAGTCCTGATGCGGCATCCTCTGAGCGGGTTGTACCTTGGACACGAAGAGGTGCTTGCTCCGGCGGCTGGTATTAAGCAGCGCACGCCAGATCTGTCATTTTGGTCTCACGGATTTAGATACCATCACCTTTTGTTCGAAACCCACCAGATCATCCAAGCCAATGGTCATTGGGTCGAAAGCTTTTTCCCAGGCAAAGAAGCAATGCAACGTCTCTCAAAAACTGACCGGTTGAAGGCGGAACAGATTCTGGGCGATGCGCTTTACAATATGAAAACTGCACGTCCCTGTCTGAGCGTGCGCGAGTTCGAAGCTTTCCTGAAAATCATCAAACGATTTGAGGCAGAACCACATAGCAAAGTGCAGAAGCGCAATATTCGGGTCGCAGAGGGCATTCGCTTGTCTTAAATTTGGATCATCTAGCCAACGAGGTCCGCTATGAACGCTCCTACACACGATGGATATCACTTCAACGTCATGCGTCGCGCCATTGATCTGATTGATGATGCGGAACCAAAGCTTTCGCTGAATGATCTGGCTGAAAAAATGAACATGAGCCCGGCGCATTTTCAGCGGCTGTTCACCCAATGGGTGGGCGTATCTCCAAAGCGATATCAGCAATATTTGGCTTTGGGACAGGCCAAAGACATGCTTGCCGAGCGGTTTACCACACTTGATACAGCGCATGAATTGGGCCTTTCCGGCACTGGTCGACTTTATGATCTTTTCCTGCGCTGGGAAGCGATGAGCCCAGGCGAATTTGCGCGCAAGGGTGAGGGACTTACGATCTACTGGGGGTGGTTCGACAGCCCGTTTGGTTTGTCACTAGTCATGGGCACGGAGAAAGGCATCTGCGGTATCGGCTTTGCCAGTGAAACTGGTGAGGACGCCGCAATGGAAGATCTTGTGTCCCGCTGGCCAAAAGCAAGCTTTGTCGAAGACCCGATGATGCTTCGACCTTGGGTGCTGACCGCCTTTGGCGCGGGGGGGCAGACGGAGGAAAAAACACCGCTCTATATGATTGGCGCGCCGTTTCAGATCAAGGTTTGGGAAGCCTTGCTACAAATACCCTCGGGGCACGTCACCACTTATTCGGAGATTGCAGAGTCGATCGGTCATCCCAAAGCCGTGCGTGCCGTTGGCACCGCGGTTGGCCGTAATCCGGTGAGTTTTCTCATCCCGTGCCACCGCGCGCTTCGTAAGTCCGGTGGTTTGGGTGGATATCATTGGGGGCTCCCGGTCAAACGCGCCATCTTGGCCTGGGAAAGTGCACGGGTTGACGCCTGACCCTTGGTCTAGAGCGCTTGGCCAAAAGCCTGAGTCACGGCTTTTGAACGAACGCTTTAGTTAGGCCAAAGTACAGGTACCAATGTGGCGACCAGAAGTATGGCCATTCCGATGTTGAAGCCCCGAAGGCGTGTCGGGCTATTGAGGAACCGGCGCATTTGTTGACCTAGGGTGGTCCAGCTTGTGGTGCTGACAGCGGACATTGCAATATAGGCGCCCGACACCCACAAGATTGCCTGCAGGTCCCGGCTTGTCGCGTAGAGTGTGATGGCAGACAAAGCCATGCTCCACGCCTTGGGATTGACCCACTGAAAGGCTGCAGCTTGCAAAAAGGTGAGCGGCCTGCTCTCGGATTGTGCTTGTTTGGGTGGAGCGGCATTGGCAATTTTCCATGCCAAATAGAGCAGGTAGATGACGCTGATACACTTTAGGATCGTGTAGCTTGGCTCCCACATGTCAAAAAGTTGCATGATGCCGATGCCCACGAGAAAAATCATTGATGGAAAGCCAAGACCGATGCCCAACATGTGTGGAACTGTGCGGCGGAAGCCAAAGTTTGCACCTGAAGCCATCAGCATCAGATTGTTGGGGCCTGGTGTGATGACTGTAATGAAGGCAAAGCCGATTAGCGCAAGAAAGAGTTCCGGTGTCATTGCGCAACGATATGTATACAAGAGTGCATAAAGGTTGCTTTGTATCGTGAAATACAAGAAATTTAGCAATAATGAATGAATATGGATAATATAAACGAACAAATATTGCATGAACTTCAAAAGGACGGTCGACTCACCAATCTGGAACTCGCTGACCGTATTGGGTTGTCGCCGTCGGCTTGTTTGCGGCGGGTTCAGGATCTGGAGAAAAGGGGCGTTATTGTTGGATACCGTGCCAAGCTTGATCGTGCCAAAATTGGGATCGGCTTCGTGGCCTACACAACAATTGGTCTGAATTCACACACCAAAAACAGCCAGCAGGCGTTTGAACGCGCCATGTCCATCGCGCCAGAAGTTGTGGAATGTCACAATATCACGGGATCGGTTGAATACTTATTGCGGATCGAGGTTGCGGACCTGCGAGCCTACAAGGCGTTTCATACCGATGTGATCGGAACCTTGCCGCAGGTGAACGCTATTACGACTTTTGTGGTGATGGGATCGCCCAAGGACATGCGGGCCTGAGCCTATTGTTCCAAAAGAAAACGCCCGGTCCTTAACCGGGCGTTTTGGGTTTGGTTGCGACTAGACGCGGCCTTTCCACGGCACCAGCCAGTTTTCAAGGGCACGTACGCCAACGTCGATCAGGAACCCGATGATGCCGATCAGGATGATCCCGACAAGCACGATGTCGGTCAGCTGAAACTTCGATGCGACCACGATCATCTTTCCAAGGCCGACTTCTGCGGCCACAAGTTCAGCGGCCACAACGGTGCCCCAGCAGACACCCATGGCAACCCGTGCACCGGTGAAGATTTCCGGTAGCGAGTTTGGCACAATGACCCGGCTGAGAATTTGCCATTTGGACGCGCCAAGTGAATACGCCGCGTGGACCTTGGAAATGGCGACACCCGACACCCCGGACCGGGCCGCGATAATCATGATCCAGAGGGCCGCAAGGAATAGAAGGATGACCTTGGATAGCTCTCCAATCCCAAACCAAATGATCATGAGCGGGATCAGCGCAAGCGGCGGCACAGGTCGCATGAATTCAACAATCGGATCAAACCAGCCGCGTGACCAATTTGTCAAACCCATGGCATAGCCAATTGGGATGCCGATGAGAGCGCCGAACAAGAAGCCTAAGAGCACCCTTTGCAAAGAATATCGCGTATGTTCCCATAGGGTGAATCCCTGATAGCCTTCCTGGTTCAAGCGCACAAAGCGTTCCAAAACGACCTCGGGCGCAGGCAGGTAAAGCCGGGCCATTCTCAACCCTGTCTTGGGCTCAAAGGTCGGTGTGCCCTTGTCCGTCAAGCCAATGATGCCTTCTGGAATTGTGATTTTTTGTCCTGGCTCAACAGGTTGACCATTCAGATGTGTGATCGTTGAGCCATCGCTTTTGGACACTTCATCATTGTTCCATACCGGGATCACTTTAAACCCGTATCGCGCGACAGTCAGCGCATCGTTTTTGGCAAAGCCATCCCCGGGCTCGACCTCTGGCGCAGGAGGCTCTCGGCCTGGGTTGCCATCTTCGTCTAGGGTCTGCTGGATGTCTTCACGGAACACACGTATCGTGACCTCGGCGTCGTCAGTTGTACCGTCGGGCAGTGCGGCTGTATAGGTAAAGGTCACGTCACCATCGAACGGTCCAGGCAGTTTCGGCAGCGGTATTGCAGAGTTCGTGAATGCAACCCAAAGGAAGAAGACAGTTATCACCGAAAGGAAAGAAGCAATTCGGTTGGCTTTCACCGCGCTTTCGTCGCCGAAGGTGACAGTTTTGAGCTTGTTGAATCCTTCGCGCGCAAAGTAACGCTGAAGCAGGCGGGACAGGATCAGGTAGCTACCAAAGAAAGCGCCAACATAGAGCGCAAGTACGAGAATACCGGTCATGCGCTTTCCTCCGCTCGGCCCATGATTTCTTCTTCCATGTTCCAGATCATTTCGAGAATTTCTTCACGGGTTGTGTTGTAGTCTTGGTGTTTCTTAACATCCCGCAGGTCATTACCTACGCCAAGATCGGCGAAGGGCAGGCGGTATTCTTTGTGAACTCTGCCGGGGCGAGGAGCCATGACAAGAAGGCGTTCCCCCAGAAGCAGTGCTTCTTCCACTGAGTGAGTAATCAGGATGATGGTCTTGCCTGTGTCTTTCCAAAGATCGAGGACCAGGCTTTGCATTTTTTCACGCGTCAAAGCGTCAAGTGCGCCCAGAGGCTCGTCCATCAAGATCACATCGGGGTCATTGGCCAGACAACGGGCCAATGCCACGCGTTGTTGCATGCCCCCGGAGAGTTCGTAGACGGCCTTTTCTTTAAAGTCCTGAAGGCCAACGATGTCGAGCAGATGTTCAACATTTTCGGCACTTTCCTTGCGGCTCATGCCTTTCATATCCGGGCCGAAACTTACGTTGTCGCGAACGTTCATCCATTCGAACAGGGCACCTTGCTGGAACACCATTCCACGCTCGGGATGCGGCCCGGTGACTTCATGACCGTTCAACATGATTTTGCCTTCGGTCGGTGCAAGAAATCCCGCCACGATGTTCAGCAGGGTTGTCTTCCCGCAGCCAGATGGACCAAGAACACTCATCAATTCGCCCGACTTGATATCGAGCGTCACATTTTTCAACGCCTGGACATGACCGCCGTTGGGCAAGTCAAAGCGCATTGAGATGTCATCTATAAATAGACCGTCCACAAGTGTCCCCTTTTTGGCAGGTCGTTTGGCGCCTTAGGCGCTCTAAAGAAAGACGGGCGCCCAGGGCGCCCGTCTTTGCGATTAGGTGTTTTACTGAGATAGTGGCCCAGTATTCACATTGTCAGCATAGGATGCTTTGGCCGCGTCAATAGAGCCTGCTTCCACGAAGACGTCGGCAACGCCTTTCATGAACTCCTGAGCGCCGCCGCCGAGCCATTTCTCGGACAGCTGATCTTCAACGGTTGGGAAGACGAAGGTGCCGATGGTGGCCATAGTGTCCTCTTCGGACATACCGGCGTCTTTTGCAATCACTGGCAGCATCTTGGCGTGATTGGCTTCATCGGCCCACATCGCATTGGCCTCGGCTGTCACGTCAAGAAACTTGGCAACCATGTCACTGTTCTCGGCCACGAAAGACGTCGGTGCAGAGGTGACGTCAAAGACGAGAATGCCAAGCTCTTCTTTTTCCGCACCGGTCAAAAGGACGTTGCCGCTTTCCTTCATCCGACGCAGAGCACCGCCCCATCCACAGGCCATGTCAACAGCGCCTTGAGCCAGAGCCGCTTGGCCCTCAGCAGGTGCCATGTCGACAACGTTCAGGCTGTCGAGAGCAACGCCAAAGTGGCTCATCTGCTTAAGGAAGCCGTAATGGGCAGCTGTGCCGAGCGGAACGGCGACTTTTTTGCCAGCCAGTTCAGCTGCACTATCTTTGTCGATTTCGAGGCCTGAGGACACAACGCAGTTGTCGTTGTCCGAATAGGAAACGGCCACGTCGATGATCTGCAGGTCTTGACCCGCGCTTGTGGCGACCACAAAGGGCGGCACACCTTGGCTGACGGAAATTTGCACGTCGCCTGATGCCATTGCCGCGCTCATAGCAGTACCGGTGTCAAAGCTGACCCAGTTGACGGTTGCGCCGAGCGCCTCGTCATACATGCCTTGCTCTTTGGCAAATTGGAACGGCATTGGCCATTCCAGGAAATAGCCCACGGTGATGGACTCGTGACCATCAGCCAGAGCGGCTTGGGATCCTGCCATGACGGCCAGACCAGCTGCTGCACCCATAAGTTTTGACTTGAGTGTCATATTTAGGTTTCTCCCTATACTCTTCGGTCATTTTTATGTTTGACGCCTGCCCATGACCACGAGGCAGGCGCAACAATCTTGCGCCACTCCAAAGGGAGTAGCAACAGATGAGACGACATCCGATCCGAATTTACGATTCCGTTCAATGATTTTGTGAAGTTTCAAACCAACGTTTCGCACATCCGAAACTGGATTTTCGAAAATCTTCCACGAAACCTTTTGAAATTATGCGTTTTTCAGCGGCAAGCTACGGGGTTGTCGCTTAAATTGGCTTTAATCAAAGCTTCCAACTGGCCCTATTTAAGAAGTGGGATTCGAGGCTGATACTGGGCAGAGTTTTCGAAAAGGCAATCGCCTGCGCCCGTCCGGTTGGCGGGCTTTACTTGATGGAGCTTCTCATGGATGGCAACCAGCTGAATGATATTGAAAAAATCGTCGATGCCGATCGTGCGCATGTTTGGCATCACCTGATCCAGCACAAACCGTTTGAAACCGGTGCTCCGCGCATCATCGTGGAAGGCAAGGGTATGCGGGTTTGGGACCAGCATGGCAAAGAGCACCTTGATGCGGTGTCTGGTGGTGTTTGGACAGTCAATGTTGGCTATGGCCGTGAGCGGATTGCCAATGCGGTGCGCGATCAGTTGATCAAGCTAAATTACTTTGCGGGCACAGCCGGTTCGATTCCAGGAGCACAGTTCTCGGAACGACTGATTTCGAAGATGCCAGGGATGAGCCGTGTTTACTATGTGAACTCAGGCTCTGAGGCGAATGAGAAAGCCTTCAAGATGGTTCGCCAGATCTCGCACAAGCGCTATGGCGGCAAGAAGCATAAGATCCTCTATCGTGATCGCGACTATCATGGCTCGACTCTAGCGACGATGTCGGCAGGAGGTCAGGATGAGCGCAATGCTCAATATGGCCCGTTTGCACCTGGCTTTGTGCGGGTACCGCATTGCCTTGAGTATCGGGCTCAGTGGGATCTTTCAGGTGAGGAGTACGGCATTGCGGCGGCCAATGCGATTGAAGAGGTCATCCTGGCAGAAGGTCCTGATACCGTCGGAGCACTTTGCCTTGAGCCAGTGACGGCAGGCGGCGGCGTGATCACACCTCCAGAAGGGTATTGGCCACGTGTGCAGGAGATCTGCCGCAAATATGACATCCTGCTGCATATCGATGAAGTAGTTTGCGGCGTGGGCCGCACGGGCACCTGGTTTGGCTATCAGCACTATGGCATCGAGCCTGATTTCGTGACCATGGCTAAGGGTGTGGCTTCTGGGTATGCCGCGATTGCATGCTGCGTGACCAATGAACGCGTCTTTGAGATGTTTAAAGAGAATGTCGAGGACCCACTGGACTACTTCCGAGACATCTCGACCTTTGGCGGCTGCACTGCGGGTCCCGCGGCAGCGCTTGAGAACATGGCGATCATCGAGGAAGAGAACCTTCTGGAGAACACAACACAGATGGGCGATTATATGTTCGATCAGCTCAGCGCGCTGGCTGATAAGCATGCCGTGATCGGCGATGTGCGCGGCAAGGGTCTGTTCCTCGGAGCCGAACTGGTTGCAGATCGTGACAGCCGTGATCCTGTGGACGAGAAGCAGGCTCAGGCTGTAGTTGGCGATTGCATGGCGCAAGGTGTGATCATTGGGGTGACGAACCGGTCGATTCCAGGCTTCAACAATACGCTGTGTTTCTCGCCTGCGCTGATTTCGACCAAGGATGATATTGATGAGATCGTCTCGGCCGTGGACAATGCGCTGAGTAAAGTCTTCGGTTGATCAAAGCCTTACTCACCCTAAAGCGTCCGGCCTTTAACCTGAGGCATCAGATAATGGCCGGGCGCTTTAGGCCAAGGCGCAGGACCGATAGCGCAATACCGTCTGCCCAATCATCAGGTTTAAGGCGCAGGTGGTCATCCATCGGGGATGTCTCCGTTTAGCTTTTGCGAGGCCAGACCCGCGGGAACCAATCTTCTCGAAGCTGGTCACCAGGGGCCATGTTGTGACCTGGAAAGGGAGGCGAGGTGCGTCCTTGTCGTTCAACATACCGCGCGTCGTCACCGACAAGTCTTAGAGAGAAAGCGCGACGGCGTCGGGTGGTTTCGTTCCCACGTGCGCCATGCAAAACGCCAAAGTTAAAGGCAACAGCGTCACCAGGCTGCATGCTCCACTCGGCAATATCCATGCCATCGGCATCCGGGTCCGGGACGGGTATGAATTCATCGGGGTCAGGATAGAAGTCTTCTTCGCTGAGCCAACGTGTCGGTAAGACCGGCTTTTTCCAAAGATGCGAGCCTTTCACACATCGCAGGCTTGCGTCCTCAACCGGATCAACCGGGCACCAGAAGCTAATAGTTTGCCTTCCCTCCACAAAGTAATACGGCCCATCCTGATGCCATGGCGTGGATTTGGACGTTCCCGGTTCTTTAACCAAGACGTGGTCATGAAAGACCTGGGCAGTTTCGGATCTCATCAGGTCCGCTGAGACTTCGGCGACCGGTGATTTCATGATCACCTCTTTGAATTCGGGGATGTCCTGCCAGTTGCAGTAATCGTCAAAGAAACGCCCGCCTTCGCCCTTTTTCAGGTTTTCTGACGCGTATGGGCCAGGGTATTGCATGTTGCGTTCAATGCCATTTCGCAATGTGTCGACCCAATCAGCAAAAAGGCCAGGGACCATGACAACGCCATCGCGTTGGAACGTATCAATATCGTCCTGACTTATGAGTGGATGTGGCATCAGGCGTCTCCATATCGGAAGATCAGCTTACCGATGGGATCAAAAACGTCCATGGCAAAGAAAAACCGGGCGCGTTTGACGCCCGGTTCTTAGCGCCAAGCCTTTATAAGACTAGGCCGCGTTTGGCAGGATCACGATCTCGACGCGCCGGTTTTGCGCTTTGCCTTCGGCGGTCAGGTTGGAAGCGATTGGCTGGTCTTCGCCGCGTCCGAAGGTCTGAATGCGACTGAAGGCAACGCCGCCATCCATCAGGACATCAGCCACCGAATTGGCGCGCCGTTCCGAAAGCGCCTGGTTATACGCTGCGCCGCCGGAGTTGTCGGTATGGCCAACGACCTGAACCGTTGTGTCAGGATAGTTTTGCATGCTTTCCGCCACTTTGAGCAAATCTGTCCGAAGAGCCGGGAAAACTACGGCACTATCAACATCAAAAAGGATATCTTGTGGCAGGGATACGATCAGACGGTCGCCGGTGTTGGTGATTGTCACATCCTCATTGCCCAGTGACTGTCGCAACTCAGCCTCTTGCTCGTCCAGAAGGCTACCGGCCACAACGCCGCCTGCCGCGCCGACAACACCGCCGATAACGGCACCTTTGCCTTTGTCGTCGCTGACAAGCGCGCCAACACCTGCCCCAAGAATGCCGCCCAAAAGTGCGCCTGATTTGGTGTTCTTGTTGGGATCGTTTTCGTTCAAATGTGCCGGGCTGGTGCACGCCGTCATCACGCCTAGCGAAAGACCCGCCACGACAAGTGGAAATTTCATTGAAATGCTCATGTCCTGAAGCCTCATAAGTTATGCCCGTTGATCCGGGTCTAATGGCTATATTAAGCAATCAAAACCCATTCCCCAAGCCATATCTGGGGGAAATTGGGGTCTTGGAGTGCAAATCATGGGGAAATGGGGGAATTTCCGGCAAGTTTACAAACCAGATCACCGCTCTGGTCCGATTTCGGGGTGCATGCTATGGATAAAAGATGAGTGTGCATCTGGTTCATACCGCCCAAGTTCATTGCGCAACCTTTGATCACCTGCGTGACCTGATTGCGCCAGGTGTTGAGGTTTTTCACCATGTGTTTGAGCCCTGGTTAGAACGCGCGCGCAGTGGGCAGGATGATGGCCTTGAGGCAGAGATCGGGGACTATTTGCGTCAGCTTGACGGACCGGTTCTTTGCACGTGTTCGACCATTGGGCCAATGGCCGAAGCAACGGGTGCGCTGCGCATCGACTGGCCCTTGATGCAGGCGGCAGCAAAGGTCGATGGCTGTGTTTTGTTGGTGTATTGCCTCGATAGCACGTCGGAGTCCAGCCGCGCCCTTTTGCAACGGGCGCTGGATGAAGTTGGGTCGGACCAAGCCATCATTTGTCTTTCATTGTCGCAACGCTGGCCCCTTTTTGAGGCCGGTCAAACGGACGATTTTGCAGCGGCGATTGCGCAGGACGTTCAGGACAACTTGGACGCGGATCATGACATCAAAGTCGTTGTTTTGGCACAAGCGTCCATGGCCGCAGCTGCGGACAAGCTTGAACATGTAAACTTGCCTGTCTTGAGTTCTCCAAAGCTAGCCCTTGAGGCAGTTCTCTCATCGGATGGAGTGAAAGCCGGTTGAAAGGTCCTTGGTATTCAATATATCCCTCCTGCCAGAACGAAGACTGGCGTGGAGACCAGCCATGACAAATTATCTCGACTTCGAGAAGCCTTTGGCGGAGATCGAGGGCAAGGCCGAAGAGCTTCGTGCCATGGCCCGGACGAACGAAGAGATGGATGTCGAAGCTGAGGCTGCAGCGCTAGACCGCAAAGCCGCTGATATGTTGGTCGATCTCTACAAGTCATTGACACCATGGCGAAAATGTCAAGTTGCGCGCCACCCTGACCGTCCTCATTGCCAGGATTATATCAAGGCACTTTTTTCCGAATACACGCCATTGGCCGGAGATCGCAATTTTGCAGATGATCAGGCTGTTATGGGTGGTCTGGCGCGGTTCAATGACACGCCGGTTGTTGTGATTGGCCATGAGAAAGGCAATGACACCAAGAGCCGGATTGAGCGCAATTTTGGTATGGCGCGGCCCGAAGGATATCGCAAAGCTATTCGTTTGATGGACCTTGCGGATCGTTTTGGGTTGCCGGTAATTACGCTCGTTGACACGCCCGGAGCCTATCCTGGCAAAGGTGCCGAGGAGCGTGGCCAGAGCGAGGCGATTGCTCGGGCGACGGAGATGTGTCTGCGCATTGGTGTGCCGCTTATCAGTGTAATTATCGGTGAAGGTGGTTCAGGCGGCGCTGTGGCTTTTGCGAGTGCGAACCGCGTGGCGATGCTGGAGCATTCCATTTATTCGGTGATCAGCCCGGAGGGCTGTGCATCCATCCTTTGGAAAGATGCCGAGAAAATGCGCGAGGCGGCAGAAGCGCTGCGCTTGACAGCACAGGACCTTACCAAGCTTGGTGTTGCCGACAAGGTCATCACTGAGCCGTTGGGTGGGGCGCACCGCGATCCGCAGGCGGCTATCGAGTCTGTGGGGCGCGCGATTGAGCAGATGCTCAAACAGCTTTCTGACAAGAGCCCTGAGGCGTTGGTTGATGATCGTCGCAAGAAGTTTTTGTCGATGGGGTCGCAGGGCTTGGCGGCCTGAGAAGAGAGTGATTTCCCTTCCGCACTGATCAGTCTCTGAAATTCATAACGAAAAGCGAGTACGTGAAAACGCTGTCCTCGTCTTTGATAGCCGCGTCTGCAACTGCTGCTGCAACCACAACGCCAATAACGCCAAAGAACTCTGACCCCTGTGTCTTTTCCAACTCCGTAAGGTTGATTGGTTTTTGAACTCTGGATTTGGTTTCGTCATTGTAGACACAGGTGAACGTGGCGTCGGGTGTCTTGTCGGCAAAACTCGGGACGTTGGCAAACGCGGGTGTCACAACGTCTATGGTGTATAATGAAGTTGAAATTTTGCAGGGCACGCCGACGAGTTCTGTGCGACCACCCGAGCCGTTTTTGAATGTGCGTATCTCATTTTTGATCAACTTATTCGGCGTCAGGGACTTACCAGCGCTATTGTAAACTGGGTTGACCGGTGGGGACGTGATTGCCGACGTCTGGGGTGCCGAGCAACTGGACAAAACCGTCAAGCCAAGTCCAAAAGCCGCGAATTTCTTGATCATTTTTTTGCATCTCTCTACTTAATGTAGAATTCAGTATTAACCACTCCTTCTTGGGGTGCAATTTCAGACAGCCAAGAACTACGGATGTCTTTGAAACTGTTGCAAAAAGGTTATTATGGGGGCGAAAAACTTATCCCAGCAACATCTTCAACCCTTGCGTGACGTCCGAGCGTACAGCGAGGCGCAGACCCGGTTCATCCCCTGCCTTGAGCGCAGCGATAATAAGGCGATGGTAGCGTGGGGGTTCTTTGTGCTGTAGGCGTCCATAAAGTGCACGCATTGTAGGACCAAGTTGCAGCCAGACAGTTTCCGCCATGGCCAGCATCGCAGGCGCCTGGGCGCGTAAATAAAGTGTTCTGTGAAACTCCAGATTGGCGCGGATGTAACCAACAGCGTCTTGCTGCGAGATCATGTCAGCTACACGGGTATTGATGCTGTTGAGACGATCAATCAGGGCGATATGGGCACGCGGCAGCGCGCGGCTGGCCAGTTCGACTTCGATCAGTGCGCGTAGAGCGGCCAGTTCTTCGATACGCTCGTTGACCAGATCGGGTGCCGTGACCCTGCCGGAGCTCGACACGCTCAAAGCCCCTTCGGCTGAAAGGCGCCTGACAGCTTCACGAGCTGGAGTCATCGAGACATTGTATTCGGCACCAATGCCGCGCAGTGTCAAAGGCTGCGCTGGTTTGAGTTCGCCATGCATGATGCGCGCGCGCAGTCCACGATAGACGCGATCATGCGCTGAACCCGACTGGACGGCGCCCGGTGGTGCAAATACTTCTGAACGCTGAACCGAAACCATACCCACTTGTGATCACAAAACTCGCTTTGGTCAATCCTGTGACGTGGTTTCAAACCTGTACCGGTGCAGGGCCGCTCCATTTTCGCGTAGCCATTTTCGCGGCGTTTCGTAATCTGGAAAGATGTTTTCAACCGTGGACCAGAACTGTGCGGAATGGTTCATCTCGACCAGATGCGCCACTTCGTGGGCGGCCACATAGTTCAAAACTTGAGGTGGGGAAAGGATCAGACGCCACGAATACATAAGCCCGCCCTGATGGGTACAAGATCCCCATCGGGATCGAGTGTCGCGCAATGTGATGCGCGTGTAGGTACGCTCAAGCTGGGCGGCATAGTGATCAGAAGCCCGAACCAGCCTTTCGCGAGCGTGCGATTTGAGCCAGCCTTGCAGACGCGCAGCAATTGTGTCGACGGGTCCGGGGACATAGACCGCCAAGTTATCTCGGGTGATGCGTTTGCCGCTACCTTTGAGAATTTTCAGGGTTTGACCTTCGACTGGCAGTTCCGTGCCCAATCCTACGGCTTCTATATCCGGTTGCCGATCAAGTTGCTTGCGCAGCCAGCCTGACTTTTCTTCAGCAAAGGCCAGACCTTCTTTATCAGGTATATTATTCG